>CANPVI010000063.1 GCA_947581665.1 uncultured Atopobiaceae bacterium
CGTTTCCGTCCACGCGCTCCCCCTTGAAGGCCACGTAGGTGCCACCCGGACGCACGTCACGCGAATCGGTGACCACGCCGAAGACGAGCTGGGCGCAATCACCGAAGAGGAGCTCGGCCGACGTGATCTCGGCCACCTTTTCCGCAGGAAGCTCGAACATCACCAACTCCCCTCGTCCTCGGAGCCATCTGGATCTCCGGAGCCGCCATAGTCGTCGTAGCCTTCGTCGGGAGAGGTGTCCGGATCGTCCCCGACGATCTCGTCGTCGCCATCCACGTCATCTTCGTCGGCTCCGGTCTCGACGGTGTAATCGTCCACGTTCACCACCCGCACGTCGGTCTCGTACACCACCTCTTCGGGGCGATCCGGCGTGAGGGCGAGGTCGCGCGTGGCGCGCTGCATGAGGGTGGAGAAGATCGGCGCGCAGGATTCGCCGCCATGGAGCAGGCCGCCGTCCACGCCCACGTAGCACACCATCTTGGCGTTGGGGATGCCCGCGAAGCCCACGAAGGACGAGAACACCTCGTCTTCGAGGTAGCCGCCGTGCTCGGTGTCCGCCTTCTGGGCCGTGCCGGTCTTTCCCCCGATGGAGAAGCCCGGGACCTTGGCGGCCATGGCGGTGCCCTCGTCGACGACGCAGCGCATCATCTCGGCGACTGCGGTGGCGGTCCTCGGCGTGACGGCGCGCTCGCCCTGGGGCCACTCCACGCGCTCGCTGCCCTTTTGGACGAGGAAGTGCGGCGTCACGAGCACGCCGTGGTTGCCGATGGAGGCCACGGCGCGAAGCACCTGGATCGGGGGCACGGAATAAGCCTGGCCGAAGGACATGGAGTTCAGGGTCGTCGCGTCCCAGTTCTCCACGCTGCGCACGATGCCGGTCGTCTCGCCGGGAAAGTCGATGCCCGTGGGCTCGCCGATGCCGAAGGCGGCGAGGCCGCTCGAGAGCCCCTCGTTGCCGATGGCCTGGCCCTCCGTCATGGCGCCGACGTTGGAGGAGCGGCGCAGGATCTCGTTCGGGTTCATGGCCATGGAGTAGTCGCGGCCGTCATCGTCGGAGACGGTTCCGTCGCCGGACGGGAGCTGCGCGGGCACGTCCCACACGGTATCCGTGGTGAAGGCGCCCGTTTCGAGGCCGATTGCGGTGGTGAGCACCTTCGACACGGAGCCCGGTTCGTAGCTGAGCGCGATCATCTGCGGGGTCGTGGCCTCCGGAGTGGCCTTGGAGGCGTCGCCTGCGGGCATGAGGGGAGACCAGCACATCGCGATGATTTCGCCCGTCTCGGGGTCCATGATGCAGGCCATGGCGCCCTTCGCGCCGTACTCGGACGGCGCCTTGGCGATGATCTCCTCGGCCGCCTTCTGCACCTCGATGTCGAGGGAGATCACGATGTCCTGCCCATCGACCGCGGGGGTCTCGGTGTAGGCGCCACCGGCGACGGGCGTGCCGCCATTGCCCACCTCCATCGAGCGATAGCCGTCGGTGCCGCGAAGGATGTCGTCGTAGTAGAACTCGAGGCCCGTGAGGCCCTGCCCGTCGTCTCCCACGAGGCCGAGCACCTGCCCCGCCACGTCGCCGAAGGGATAGGTGCGACGCACGTCGGGAAGCTCGTAGACGCCCGTGAGCTCGCTCGTCGCGAGCGTCTCGAGGATCTTCTCAGCCACGTCCGTGTCCACGCGACGCGCTACGTAGGAAAACGACGTCTCGGCGGCGAGGCTTTCGTGGTAGTCGCTCGGAGAGCCACCGAGGTAGGCGGCGAGCACGTGGGCCACCTGAGCCTCGTTCTCGATTTCCATGGGGTTGCAGTAGAGCGTCGAGCACTTCTCGCTCGCCGCGAGGACGTTGCCGTTGCGGTCGTAGATGGTGCCGCGCCTCGCGGAGAGCGTCACCTGGTTGGTGGCGCGCTCGGTGGCCATCTTCGAGAGGTCGCCGGCCTCCACCACCTGCAGCTGCACGAGGCGGACGCCGAGGATGCAAAGTGCCGCGAGCGCGACTTTCGCGAGGAAGACGATGCCGCGCGAAAGCTCCCTATCCCGTCGCTCGTCGAAGGAGGAGCGCTTGGCGCGCGGACGCCCGGAGGCGCTCGGACGCGAGGTATGGCGGCGGGCCACCGGTCCCTAGCCTTCCTCGGGCCCCGCGAGCGGCGCGCCGGTGCCCACGTACACCATGCCGAGGTTCTGGGTGGCGATGCGCTCGATGCGCTCGAAGGAGGAGAGCGAGCTGCTCTCCACCGCGAGGGATTGGACCTGCTCCTTGGCACCGGCCACATCGGCCTGGAGCTGGGCGTTTTCCGAAAGTGCCTCCACGCAGCCCACCGTGAGCTGGACGCGCGCCACCGCGAGCCCCATGAAAGCGGCGAGCACCACGAGGAACACCTTGAAGGCGCGCCTCCACGAGGGGTCGAGGGCCCTTCTGGCCTGACGATCGAGCCCCTCGCCCTCGATGAGCTCGAAGGATGAGCGCGGAAGGGCGCTCGGAGCTTCTGAGGGCGCGAACGCGCGCTCCTCTGCAAGGGCCTGCCCTCGGGCTGCCATACATCCTCCTCGGTGGCCTTCGAGCCCCCATGCGGGGGCTCGAAGCGTGGTGCGTCGGTGGTGCGTTTCCGCTGCGTTGTGGTGCGTTCTCCTGCGTGTGCCCGCGGGCAAGCCCGCGGGGTGGTTCCCTTGCGTGCCGCTACGCGATCACTCGCTTGCGGGCGGCCCGGAGCTTGGCGCTTCGGGCCCTCGGGTTCGCCTCCACCTCCGCTTCGCGCGGGGTGATGGGCCGGGGGGTGAGCACATCCACTATCGGCACGTTCCCGCACACGCACACTCCCAATTCGGGAGGGCAGGTGCAGCCCTTCGAGAGCTCCTGAAAGGCGCGCTTCACGATGCGATCCTCCAGCGAGTGGTAGGAGATCACCGCGATGGCGCCACCGGGCAAAAGCCAGCGAAGCGCGGCGTCGAGGCCGCGCTCAAGTGCCTCGAGCTCGCCGTTCACCTCGATGCGGAGCGCCTGGAAGGTCTTCCTCGCGGGGTGGCGCCTTGCGCGCTCCCTCGCGGGGTAGGCCGCTCGCACGAGATCGGCGAGCTCGGTCGTCGTCTCGATGGGCGCCTTCTCGCGCGCCCTCACGATGGCGGAGGCGATGGCCTTGGCGTGGCGCTCCTCGCCATAGGCGCCAAGGATCCGGACGAGGTCGGGCTGCGAATAGGTGTTGATGACCTCAGCTGCGGTTTTGGTGTGTTTGTCCGGATCCATGCGCATATCCAGAGGGGCCTCCCTGTGATAGGAGAACCCACGCTCTGCCTCGTCGAGCTCGTGCGATGAGACACCGAGGTCCAGAAGGACGGCGTCTACGCCCACGACGCTCGCGTCGAGCAAGATGTGGTCGAGATCGGCGAAGGAGCCGTGCACGAGGAGTCGAGGCACCTCGGGCGCCGCCGCTTGGAGCGCGATCTCGGAGGCGGCGAGTGCCGCCGGATCGTGGTCGATGCCGATGATGAGGCCGTCTTCGCCGAGCGCGGGCGCAAGCGCGCTCGCGTGGCCGGCACCACCGAGGGTGCCGTCGACGTAGATCTGCCCAGGGGCGAGCGAAAGCAGCTCCCCCACCTCATCGAGCAGGACCGGTACGTGCCGATATGCGGATGTCAAGGTGCGTCCCTCGCGGGGGCCTAGGCGTCGTAGAGAAGGGTCTCGAGCTTGGGCAGCATCTCCTTCTCCATCGCCGCCCAGCTTTCGTCGTCCCAGATCTCGAAACGACGCTCGTTTCCCACCACGACCACCGGCTTACCGGCTTTCACCCACGGGCGATACGCCTCGGGCACCTTGCCCAGGCAGATGCGGCCCGCGGCATCGATGTCGAGCTCGACGGTGGTCGCGTTCAGAAGACGCCTGAGGTCCTCTTGCGTGCGGTTGCGGGGATTGAAGTCCTCGCCGAAGCGCTCCTCCACGAAGCTCGCGTGTTCCTCGGGGGTGAACCCGTAGAGCGACTCGCCCATGGGAAGGAGGCACACCTGGTCGCCGAACTCCCTGCGGAACTCCGCCGGGAGCTTGAGCCGGAGCTTCGAGTCCACGGAGTGGCGCTTGGTGCCCATGAGATGCATGGCGCCCCTCCTCGTCTTCTTGGCGTGCGGCTGGCACCCAGGTATTGGTCGAGATTCCGATCCCAACGCTTGCCCATGGTAGGTTCTGGCAACCCATTTCGCAACACTTTCTCCCACTTTCTCCCACTAATTGGGCAAACGGCGGGATTCACGGCACACCAGCGCACGTTATCGCTGGATATCGATGGTCTCCTCAGGTGGGAGGCCGTTTTGACGCGAGGTTGCGCGCGAATGACAGGTTCTCCACAAAACACGAGGTGGAGGGCATATTCCCCACTCGGCGTGCGAGGGTCCCTAGGCGCGGGCGCGGGGGTGGCTCGTGTAGTACTCCTCCGCGAGGTGGGTGAGGTCGAGATGCGTGTAGCGCTGGGTGGTGGCGATGTCGGCGTGGCCGAGGAGCTCCTGGACGCTCCGGAGGTCCGCTCCCCCCTCGATGAGGTGGGTCGCGAAGGAATGGCGAAGCGTGTGGGGATGGAGCCCCTCGATGCCCGCGACGCGCCCGGCACGCTCGACGATGGCGTGCACGGACTGGCGCGTGAGCCTGCCACCGCGCACGTTCAGGAAGAGCGCGCCCGTGGGCCTCTTGGAATTGACGAGCTCGCCTCGCCAGTGCCCGACGTAGTCGCCGAGGCGAACCTTCAGGCTCGGCAGCACCGGCACGACGCGCTCCTTGTCGCCCTTGCCGCGCACGAGCACGAGGTCGCCATCGTCATAGAAGGAGAGGAGGTCGAGCCCGCAGAGCTCGGAGACGCGAAGGCCGAGCTCGTAGAGGCACCAGACGATCGTGCGATCGCGCTGCCCGGTGGCCGTCTGGGGCCACGGCTGGTCGAGCAGACGCTCGGCCTCGTCGATGGCGAGCACGTCCGGCAGGTACTGCGGCCGCTTCATCGGCGCCATCTTCACGGGCGCCACCTCGGCCACCGTGCCCTCCGAGACGAGGAAGCGCTGGAAGCCCCTCACCGCGCAGATGGCGCGATCGATGGAGCTCGGCGCGAGGCCGCCGGCGAGCAGGCTCGCCGCATGCTCCTCGAGCAGGCGCGAGGAGAGCTCCTGGGGGTCCGTGACGCCACGCTCCTCGAGCCAGGAGAGATAGCGAAGGAGGTCGCGATCGTAGGCGGCGCAGGTGGCGTCGGAGCGCCCCGCCACCGCGAGGGCGTCGATGAAGGCCTCGCGGGCATCTTCCAACGCGTTCCTCGGCCGCGGCGCGACCTCACGCCTCCTCGTCACGCTCGCCCCCCGATGCGCTATCGCGCGCTCTGCGCCACCACCTCGTGGCGGTCCTTGCCCTCGTGGCGCGCGATCGCCGCACGCACGAACTCTCGGAAGAGCGGCTGGGGCTTCGTGGGGCGGCTCTTGAACTCCGGGTGGAACTGGCTCGCCACGAACCACGGGTGCACGCTCTCGGGGA
Organism: uncultured Atopobiaceae bacterium; assembly: GCA_947581665.1. GTDB lineage: Bacteria > Actinomycetota > Coriobacteriia > Coriobacteriales > Atopobiaceae > CANRLS01. The sequence goes on from CANPVI010000063.1 coordinate 5,489, forward strand.
GCTCGATCATCTCGACGAGGCGATCGTCGGGAGAGAGGCCGGAGAAGACGAGTCCCGCCTCGGCGAGGCGATCTCGGAAGGCGTTGTTCACCTCGTAGCGATGGCGGTGGCGCTCGTAGACGAGGTCGGTGCCGTAGGCCTCACTCGCGAGCGTGCCGGGCTGGACCTTGCAGGGCCACGCGCCGAGGCGCATCGTGCCGCCCTTATCGGTGATGTCCTCTTGATCGGGCATGAGGTCGATCACGGGGTAGGCGCAATCGGGCACGAACTCCGTGGAGGACGCGCCCTCCATGCCCGCCGCGTGGCGCGCGACCTCGCAGACTGCCACCTGGAGCCCGAGGCAGATGCCGAGGAAGGGCACCTTCTGCTCGCGCGCACGCTTAACGGCGAGGATCTTTCCCTCCAAGCCGCGGATGCCGAAGCCGCCGGGCACGAGGATGCCATCGGAAGTGCCGAGGACCTCCTCCACGTCGTTTGGCGTGAGGTTCTCGCCGTCGACGAGCTTGATCTCCACGTGGCGGCCGTAGTGGACGCCGGAGTGGTGGAGCGCCTCGATCACCGAGAGGTACGCGTCGGGGAGCTGCGTGTACTTGCCCACGACGGAGATGCGCGTGACGTCGTCGAGCGCGTTCGCCGCGTGCATGGCGTCGGTGAAGGCGTCCCACTCGGAGAGGTCGAGCTCGCCGGGATCGAGCCCGAGGCACTCGCACACCTTGAGGTCGAACTCCTGCTCCGCGAGGTAGCGAGGCACGTCGTAGATGCTCGGGAGATCGCAGTTCTCGAAGACGCGATCGGCCGGCACGTCGCAGAACATGCCGATCTTCGCGCGGATCGATTCATCCACCTCGTGGTCCGAGCGGCAGACGATGATGTCGGGCTGGATGCCCATGCCGCGAAGCTCCTTCACGGAGTGCTGGGTGGGCTTGGTCTTCACCTCGTGCGCCGCGCTCATGTAGGGCACGAGCGAGACGTGGATGAAGCACACGTCGCCACGGGGCTTCTCGTTCCTGAACTGGCGCATGGCCTCCACGAAGGGCTGGCCCTCGATGTCGCCGATCGTGCCGCCGAGCTCGGTGATCACCACGTCGGCGCTCGTGTACTCCTCGATACGCAGGAAGCGATCCCGGATGGCGCCCGTCACGTGCGGCACCACCTGCACGGTGCCACCGAGGAAATCGCCCTGGCGCTCGCGCGAGATGAGCGATTGGTAGATGAGGCCGGTGGTGAAGTTCGACGCGCGGGTGAGGTTCTCGTCGACGAAGCGCTCGTAGTGGCCGAGGTCGAGGTCGGTCTCCTTGCCATCCTCCGTGACGAAGACCTCGCCGTGCTGGAAGGGGCTCATGGTACCGGGATCGACGTTGAGATAGGGATCCGCCTTCTGCATCATCACCTTGTAGCCGCGGCTCTTGAGGAGCCTGCCGAGGCTCGCCGCGGTGATGCCCTTGCCAAGTGAGGAAACGACGCCGCCGGTTACGAACACGTGCTTCGTCATACCCGTGCCTCCCGAGAAACGACGTGATGGGTCTTTTGCACGGGTCTACAGTCTACCAAGCGCCAGGTGCCGCCACGCCCGCAAATCCGCCGCCGTCGACCTCGCCACTCCCGAGGAGCTCGCGCGCGTGGGCGAGCGACGTCTCGGTGGTGGATCCGCCGAGCATGCGCGCGATCTCCGCCTCTCGCTCCTCGCCCACCACCTCCACGAGGTGCGTCTCGGGGATCCCCGCGGCGTCCGTCTGCTCCTTGGTGACCACGTAATGACGCTCGGCGAGGGCCGCCACCTGCGCGAGGTGGGTCACGCAGATCACCTGGCGATCCCTCGCGAGCGCCTGGATGACCTTCGCGAGCGAGCGGGCCGCATGGCCTCCCACTCCCGCGTCCACCTCGTCGAACACGATCGTCGAGGCCGAGGAGCGCGCGCCCTCCACCACCTTGATGGCGAGCATCACGCGCGAGACCTCGCCGCCGGACGCCACCTTCGCGAGCGGGCGGGGCCGCACGTTCGGATTGGCGCGATAGAGGAGCTCGGCCGAGGAGGGTCCCTGGACGCTCCAGCGCCTGCGCTCGAGGGGCGTGAAGGACACGAGGACCTCGGCGCCCTTCATCTCGAGGCTCTCGAGCTGGGCGTTTACCGCGCGCGCGAAGCCCGAGGCGGCCGCCTCGCGCGCCGCATCGAGCTCCCTCGCGGCCTTCGCGAGCACGGCCTCCGCCGCGCGGACCCTCTCGCGCGCCTTCGCGAGGAGCGCGGAGGAATCGCGCGAGGCCTCCACGAGCGCCGCCGCCTTCTCCCGCCGCTCGAGAACATCCTCGAGGGAGGGCCCGTAGCTCCTCACGAGGCCCTGAAGCGCCGCCTGGCGCTCGCGCAGGCGCTCGAGCTCCTCGGGGTCGATATCCACCGCCTCCGCGCGATCGCGCAGCGTCGCCGCCACATCCTCCGCCTCGAAGAGGGCGTTCTCGAGCGCGTCCGCCGCTTCCTTGAGCGCCGGATCGTGGGACTGCTGGCTCCTGAGCGAGGAGATGGCGAGCGAGAGCGCGTCGATGGCCCCGTCATCGCCGGAGAGGGCCTCGCG
>CANPVI010000064.1 GCA_947581665.1 uncultured Atopobiaceae bacterium
GTACGGGCGTGCGCTGGGTCTCCCCGCCGTGCTCGGAGTGGGTGAGGAAGGAGCCCTCGATGCCGATGAGCTCGCAGTTGCCCTTCGCGTACACCTCCTGCGTGCCGAGGTCGATGAGCTGGTACTTGAGCGAAGAAGAACCGGCGTTGATGACGAGTACGTTCATGGAAGTCTCCCCCACCATCGTGTGTGAGCGAAGCGCGCGGCGCCCCGCGTTTTCCCCATTCTATGCGAGCGCACGGCCCGTACGGTGCGCGTTCCTACGGGATGAGCCCCTCGCCGAGCGGCTCGCCGCCCAGGACGTGGAAGTGCAGGTGCTCGACCGTCTGGCCCGCGTCCGCGCCGGTGTTCGCGATGACGCGGAAGCCACGATCGGAAAGGCCCTTCGCGCGCGCCACCTCGCCGATCGCCGCCACCACCTCGGCGAGCTCAGCCGCCGAGACGTCGTCGAGGAGGTTTGCGTGGTGCTCCTTCGGGACTACGAGCACGTGCACCGGCGCCTGGGGGTTGAGATCCTCGAAGGCGATGACCTGGTCGTTCTCGTAGACCACCGTCGCGGGGATCTCCCCCGCGCAGATCTTGCAGAAGATGCAATCGTCCATGCTCACTCCTCATCCAGAAACGCGCTCTTCGGCGCCGAGAGCTCCGTGGGGAGCGCCTCGAGCTCCGCCTCGTTTTGCGCCATGAGCACGCTCACCTTCTGCTCGGCATCGGCGAGCCGCGCCCGCAGCATCTTGAGCAGCGCCGAAGCGCGCTCGTAGCGCTCGAGCGCCTCCTCGAGCTCGAGGTCGCCCGTCTCGAGCGAGCGCACGATGCGCTCGAGCTCGATCGAGCCCTCCTTGTAGCTCATCTCCTCCAAGGGCCTTTCATCGCTCATGGCAATCCTTTCAGATCCGTGCGAGGTACGTACGCGGGGACTTCATCGAAGAGCATCGGGGGCGGCGGGCTCGCTCGCGCAGGTGACCTCGGCTTCGAGCGAACCTTGGCCGAGGACGGCGACGATGCGCTGCCCCACCTCGACATCCGAGGCGCGAGCGACCACATGGCCCTTCGCGTCCTTGACGATCGAATAGCCGCGCCCCAGGACGGCGAGCGGGGAGAGCGCCTGGAGCGAGGCGTCGAGCGCAAGGAGGCGCGACGTGGCGCGCTCGAGGGAGCGGCGGGCACCGAGATCCGCGCGCCCGGAGAGCCTCGCGAGGAGCTCGGCTTGATGCTTGAGCCCCCTCGGGAGGGCGTCCGCGATTCGCTCCTCGGCGCGATCGAGGTCGCGGGCGCGATCGAAAATGAGAAGCGCGGGATCGCGCATGGCCCGCGAGGAAGCGAGGGCGCCGAGAAGCTCGAGACGCTGCCTCAATCCCTGGGAGAGCGAAAGCGGGAGCCGTGCGGCGAGACCCGAGAGCGCTTCGTTCGCGGTGTCCACGCGTCGCACGAGCACCGCCTCGAGGCGCTTCGCGCGTTCCCGCAGGGCGTCTTCAAGCTGGCTCATGGGCGGTGCGATGGACTCGGCGGCCGCCGTGGGCGTGGACTGGCGCCTCGACGCCACGAGGTCGGCGATCGTCACGTCCGGCTCGTGGCCGATGCCCGTCACCACCGGCACGCGAAGCGCGACGATCGTGCGAGCGAGACCCTCGTCGTTGAAGGCCATGAGGTCTTCATAGGAGCCGCCGCCGCGCACGAGGAGGATCGCATCCGGCGCCGTGGCCTCAGCGGCCCTCAGGGCGGCGATGATCGTGGGAGGGGCATCCGCGCCCTGCACGCTGCAGGAGCACAGGGTGACCTCCACGAGGCGATTCCTGCGCGCGAGGGTGCGCACGACGTCGTCCTTCACCGAGCCCGAAAGCGAGGTGACCACGCACACGCGCTCGCAGAACGCAGGCACCTTGCGCTTGGCGGCCTCGTCCATGAGGCCCTCGGCGGCAAGCCTCTTCGCGAGCGCCGCCACACGCTGGCGAAGCGCGCCCTCGCCCGTGGCCTCCACGGAGCTCGCGATGAAGGACATGCGCCCCGAGCGCACGTAGACGTCGAAGGTGCCCGTGAGCTCCACCTCGAGGCCGTCCTTCAGCTCGAAATCGAGCCTGGCGAACGTGGAGCGCCACACGATGACGCTCATGGACGCCTCTTCGTCCTTGAGGTCGAAGTAGCAGTGCCCGCTCCTCGCGTTCGGACCGCGAAAGCCGGAGACCTCCCCCACCACGCGAAACGTCCCCATGCCGTTCAAGGTGGCCTTGGCCACCTCGACGGCACGCGCGACGGAGATGGGATCTTTGGGCATCTAGCGCCGCCTGTTGGTCTGGCCGAGCAGGTAGACGAGCTGCATGATGGAGGTGAGCGCGGCGGCCACGTACGTGAGCGCGGCGGCCGTGAGCACCTTCTTCGCGCCACGGAGGGTCGTGTCGTCGTAGCCGGCCTGGCGCAGGTAGACGATCGCGCGATGCGAGGCGTCGAACTCCACCGGCAGCGTGACGAGCTGGAAGATGACGGAGAACGCGAAGAGGATGATCGCGAGGGTCATGAGGCCGGAGATGGTCATGCAGGCGCCGATGATGAAGACGATCATCCAGAGCGATGAGCAGAAGTTCACCACCGGCACGAGCGCGGAGCGGATCTTCCCCGGCACGTAGCCGCGCGCCGTCTGGACGGCATGGCCCGTCTCGTGGCAGGCCACCGCCGCCGAGGCCACCGAGCCGCCGTTCATGTTCTCGTTCGAGAGGTGGAGGGTGTTGTCCCGCGGATCGTAGTGGTCCGTGAGCTCGCCGGGGGTGGCGAGGATCCCCGCGACGGCGACGCCGTTGTAGGCGAGCATCTCGCGCGCCACCTGGGCGCCGGACTTCCTCCCGGGAAGCGGCACCTTGCTCCACGTGTTGTACGTCGAGTGGATGTAGCCCTGCGTGGCGAAGCCCAGGATGAGCGACACCACCACGAGCAGGATGTAGCTCCAGTTGAAGCCATAGAACATCGGGATGTACATGGAACCTCCGATTGGGATCGGGTGTTTGGCTCACCGCCAAGTGTAGGGCGCAAACCCGACGAGAATTACGGCGCTCCTAGAGCCTCACGACTTTCCCGTCTTTCACCGTGAGGCCGATCTCCCCTGCGAGCAGGCGCCGCAATGGCTCGCCCGCCACCTCCTTGCGCCATCCCGAATCGAGCGGGTTCATCCGGTGGCTCACGAGGTCGAGGAGGTCGTCGCGGTTTGCGATGAGGGGCGCCGCGATGCCGTTCTCCTCGGCGATCAGCCGAAGGAGCGCATAGAGGAGGTCGACCGCGCTCTCCGCCTCCTGGCTCGGCTTTTGGCGATGCAGCACCTCGGGGAGCCTCTCCTGCGGGCATGCCCTCCCGCGCTTCACCGCGAGGAGCATGAGGCTCGCGTCCCCTTCCGAGAGCTGCGCGGTGCCGCGGATCCTGCGAAGGCGATCCGCGCTCGTGGGCATGCGCTTCGCCATCTCCACGAGCACCTCGTCGCCCAGCACCCACTTCCTCGGGATGTCGCGACGACGCGCGATCGTATCGCGCGCCCTGGCCACCTCGCGCAACACGCCGAGCTGACGGCGCGTGAGGCCTCCTATGCGCTTGACGTGCAGGTAGGCCTCGTCGGGATTCTGCACGGCGATGGCGTGCAGGCGCGCGGCCTCGCATTCGGGCAGCACCCAGCCGAGACGGCCCTGCTCCTCGAGCCGCTTCACCATCTTGTCGTAGATCTTCGGCAGGTAGCGCACGTCGTCGAGGGCATAGGAAAGCTGCTCCTCGTCCAAGGGGCGCCGCGACCAGTCCGTGAGCGAGGCGGCCTTGTCGAGGTGGACGCCGCAGTAGATCTCCACGAGGGTTCCGTAGCCGAGCTGGAGGCGCTGGCCGAGGAACGCGGCGGCGATCTGCGTGTCGAACACGTTCTGCGGCGGCTTTCCGAAGGTCTGCGTGAGGATCTCGATGTCTTGCGAGCAGGCGTGGAAGACCTTGGGGATCGAAGGGTCGGCGAGCAACTCCCCCACGCCGGAGAGGTCGAGCTTGGCCAAAGGATCGATGGCCACCTGCTCCTCGTGGGTGCCGAGCTGGATGAGGCAGAGCATGGGGAAGTACGTCCGCTCGCGTAAAAACTCCGTATCCACGGCGATGAGCGGCGCCTTGCGTGCGCGCTCGAGGAAGCCATCCACCCCCGCCATGGTCTTTAGGAACACGACACCATCCCTACGCTCGTGAAACGCTCTGCCCCAAGGAAAAGGCGTTAGGGCTACCCTTAAGACTCAGTCGCTGCGATTGCCTAAGGATACTCGAGAAGCCGGGAACCATGCGCACGCTCATCGTCCATGCCGGAGCCACGGGGTACGCCTCGGACGCCGTCTTCCAGTTCCAGCGCTACCTGCTGGACGCGGGAGACGAGTGCCTGCTGCGCCAGCTCGGAGAGACGTGGGACGACGACGAGGCGCTCGGCGATGCCGAGGATTTCGACCTCGTGGTGCTCTCCGGTGGCGATTACGAGGTATCGCGCCTGCTCGCGGCGATCTCCGGGCGCGACGTTCCCGTCTGCGTCTTCCCCTCGGGGCCCGTGAACCTCTTCTTCGCGAGCCTCGGGTGTGCGGCCGAGCCCTTCGCGCTCGCCCACGCGTGCCGCGAGGGCCGCACCGTCGCCGCCGATCTCGGGGAAATCTCCTGGTACGGGGCCGATGGACGCTACGAGCGCCGGAGCTTCTCCCTCATGGCGGGTACGGGCTTCGATGCCGAGCTCATGCGCGCAGGCGCGTCGAACCGCCACGCGATGGGCCAGATCGCCTATTTCATGGCCGCGCTTTCCAACCCCCAGCCGCCGGTCGTGCACTTCTCCATCGAGCTCGACGGCCAACTCATCGAGCGCGAGGGCATCGCGTGCCTCGTGGCGAACACCGCGATGATCCAAGGCGATATCGAGATCGTGCCGAATTGCCGGCTTGATGACGGCCTCTTGGACGTGATCGTGCTCGAGACGCCGGATGCGGTCGGGCTCCTGAAACCCGTGTTCTTCGGCTTCCTCGACCCCTCCGGCAAGAACCTCGGACGCCCGGAGATCGAGAGCTTCCAGGGGCGCCGCGTGCGCGTCCGCGCGGCAGAGCAGGTGCCCATGCAGGTGGATGGCGAGCCCCTGGACGACGAGGTCTACGGTTTCGAGGCGAGGATCACGCCCTCCGCGGTGAACCTCATCGTGGATACCTTGAGCCCGTATTTTTCCGGCACCGAAGCCGAAAGCGAAGCCGACCGCGCAAGCCTCCTTCGCCACCCGTAGACGTCGATAACTTGCCGCGCGGCTGATCCTCGATTCTTTTTCGCCGTATGGCCGGTTTCTCGGTGCGATACCGCACCGAGAAACCGGCCATACGGCGCAAGTCTTTGGATGGTTCTGCTGTTCGGAAAAAAGCCGCAGCGTCAATGCGAATACGCGAGGTGCTTCAGGTAGTGGCCGTAGTCGGTCTTGTCGCAGCGGGAGGCGAGCTCGAGCAGTTGCGCGCGGCCGATCCAGCCCGAGCGGTAGGCGATCTCCTCGATGGAACCCACCTTCACGCCGGTGTGGTACTCCACCACGCGGATGAACTCGGCGGCGTTCGCGAGCGAGGCGACGGTGCCCGTGTCGAACCACGCGAAGCCGCGCCCGAGGTTCTCCACCGAGAGCACGCCCTTTTCAAGGTAGATCTGGTTGAGGTCCGTGATCTCCAACTCGCCGCGGTTCGAGGGCTGGAGGCGCGCGGCGTAGTCGCACGCGTGCTCGTCGTAAAAGTAGAGGCCCGTCACGCAGAAGTCCGAGCGCGGATGGCGCGGCTTCTCCTCGATGGAGATGGCGCGACCGTCCCCATCGAACTCCACGACGCCGAAGCGCTGGGGGTCGTTCACCTTGCATGCGAAGACCGTGGCGCCGCCATCCTCCGCGTGGGCGCGAGCGCGCTTGAGCATGCCCGTGAAGCCGCCGCCGTAGAAGATGTTGTCGCCCAGCACGAGCGCCGAGGGCTCGCCATCGATGAAGTCCTTGCCGATCACGAAGGCCTGCGCGAGGCCATCCGGTGAATCTTGGACCTCGTAGCGAAGGGAAATCCCCAGATCGGAACCATCGCCGAGGAGCCGCTTGAACGCCGCGTCGTCCTCGGGGGTGGTGATGAGAAGCACCTCGCGGATGCCCGCCATGAGGAGCACCGAGAGCGAGTAGTAGATCATCGGCTTGTCGTAGACCGGCAGGAGCTGCTTGGACACCGCCTGGGTGAGCGGATGGAGCCTCGTGCCATGGCCACCGGCGAGCACGATACCCTTCATATCCGTTCCTTTCGAACGAGCTACCCCCTCAACGCATCCAAGTATAGGATCCCGGCGAATCCGGAACGTCCTTCCCAAACGCATTTCGCCGCGCAACCACTTTTTCGGTGCAATCCCTGCATCGAAAAAGTGGTTGCGCGGCGTAAATCGCTCTAGAGGGCGTCAGCCCGCCTTCGCCATGTCGATCACGTGGTGGAACTTCCTCGTGACCACGAGGTAGATGACGATGCCGATCACCAGCCAGACCACGCCGACGATCTTCGGGATGTCGGCGAGCGTGAAGATGAAGATGCCGGTGAAGATGCAACCGAGCACCGGGAAGAGCAGGTGGCGGAAGAACTTGTGCTCCTTGCGCTTGCCCCAGCAGTACCACAGCACCACGAAGTTCAGCAGGAAGTAGCTCGCGAGGGCGCCGAAGTTGCTCATCTCGGCCGAGATGTTCTGGCCGACGGCGAGCATCGGGAAGAGCACCACGAGGTTCACGATGCCCACGAAGATGGTGGCCACCACGGGTGTGGCGTTCTTCTTGTTCATCTCGCCGAGCTTCTTGGGCATGGCGCCCGCGGTGCCCATGACGTAGAGGATGCGCGCGATGGAGGTCTGCGCGGCGAGGCCGGTGAAGATGCCGAGCGCGAGGACGTTCGCGATCTCGCAGGTGAGCGCGAGCCATTCGCCACTCCCGCCGTTGATGCCGCCCACGATGCCGGCGACGACGTAGAAGCCCTCGGTGGGATGGTCCTTGTACATGGTGCCGGTGGGGTCGGCGCAGGAGACGACGAAGCTCAACGTGCAGAAGAGCGCCGCGAGGATGATGACGATGATGACCATGGCTCGACCCGGGCCCTTGGGGCCGGCCTTCGATTCCTGCGTGAGCGTGGCGACGGAACCGAAGCCCACGAAATTCAGAGCGCAGAGCGAGATCGCGCTGAACATCGCCTGGGCGCTGAACTTCGAGGGATCGAAGATGGCGTTTGTGGAGAAGTGCGCGCCGCCATGCCCTTGGATGATGTAGACCACCGCGAAGCCTATGACGAGCCCCAGCACCACGAGCTCGCCCACGAGCGCGATGCGATCGAGGATCATCGTCGTGCCGATGCCGCGAATGGCCACGAGCGTGCAGAACGCGAGGAAGAGCAAACACCAAATCCAATCGGGCACGTCCGCGAGACCGGGAATGGCCTTGAGGGAGTTCGCCGCCATGATGAACATGATGTCCGGCGTGATGATGTACTGGAGGATCATCAGCCAGCCCGTGACGAAGCCCACGCCCTTGTTGATGCCCTCGGAGGTGTAGGTGAAGATCGAGCCCGAGGACGGGAAGATCGGCACCATCACGCCGAAGGAGAGCGCCGTGAAGAGCATGGCGATGCCGCCTATGGCGTAGGCGAGGAACGGCATGCCGTCCGAGGCGTTGTAGACCGAGGCGAAGATGGGGAACGGCGCGATCGGCACCATGAAGATGAGGCCGTAGATCACCATGTCGAAGACGGTGAGCGTGGCCTTGAAGCCGCCGTTGCTCCCGCTCTTCGCGGGGGTGGAGGCGCTCGTGGTGGCGGGCGCCGTCGTGCCCGTCGCCGTCGCGGGGACGGCCGTGGCTTGGCTCGCCGGTGCGGGAGCGCTGGTGGTGCTGTTCGTGGAGGCTGTGTCTGCCATGGCGTCCGCCCTTCGCGTGGTAGCGGGACGCCTGCACGCCGCACTGCGCCCCGCGCTCTCTACGCGG
>CANPVI010000065.1 GCA_947581665.1 uncultured Atopobiaceae bacterium
GGGCGCGAGCTTGCCCTCGCCCCAGTCGCCGCACACGAGGTAGCCCTCGGCGGGCTCGAGGATGATGATGCCACGGTCGCGAAGCGTCTTCACGTTCGCCTGGGTGGCGGGGTTCTGCCACATGTGCACGTTCATCGACGGGCAGACGATGATCGGCGAGGTGGCGGCGAGCACCGTGGCGCAGACGCAATCATCGGCAAGGCCGTGGGCGATCTTCGCGATGCAATCCGCCGACGCGGGCGCCACCACGATGAGGTCGGCCCACTCGGCGAGCTCGATGTGGGGAAGCTGCGAGACCGGCCAGTCGAAGAGGTCGACGGCCACGGGGAGATCCGTGAGGGCGGCGAACGTCGCGGGGCCCACGAACTCGGTGGCGGCGGGCGTCATGGCGACGGCCACATCGCATCCGCCCTTCTGGAGACCGCGCACGACCTCGCAGGCCTTATAGGCTGCGATGGAGCCGCTCACGCACACCGCCACGCCACGCACGTCCTCTTCCTCGAGCGCCTCCTCGAGCATCTCCTCGACGAGCACGTCGGCCACGCTCACGGGCTCGGTGACAACCTCCTCTTCGACGATCTCGGCCACCATCGGCACGTCATCGTCCTTCGGCTCCTCCTTCTTGGGCTTGCGGCCGCTCTTCGGCTTCGGCTCCTCGACCTTCTCCTCATCCTTGTGGGGGCGCCCGCGGCGCCCGGTCTTCGCCGGCTTCTCCTTGGGGTCGAGCCCGGTCTCCTTCACCGTGATGACGCCCTTGGTGGCGTCGTCCTTGTCCACGCGCACGCCGATCTTCATCCCGAGGTTCTTCGCCGCGGTGCGCGAGCGCTGCGTGAAGCGGCTGAAGCTTTCGATTTCATCCGGCTGGAGGTCGAGGGTGACCGTCGAGTTCTTCCGCTTGCCCGTGAGGGCTTCCTTGATGGCTGTCGAACGTTCGGACATGGGTCGACCGGTGGGCATGGTGCTTCCTTTCCTCGTGAGGCCAGCGGATGCCGGCTTGTGGCCATGCGTATGCTCGAAGAGCGCCGAGGACGTGCCTCAGCCCTCCTCCTCTCCGACGATGAGAATGCGGCGGCAGTAGGGGCACTGCGTGATGGGTGCGTCGCGCCATGCCTCCTGCACCGCACGTGGCTCGAGCGCCATGCGGCAGATGCTCGGGTGGTTTCCATGGAGCTCCTCGACGGCAAGACCCTCGAATCGCGCGGATGCGCGCTCGTAGGCGTTGACGATCGACGGATCGAGGCTCGAGACGAGCGCGCCGCGCTCGTCCTCGAGGCGCGAGATCGCGGCTTGCGCGCGCTCCACGGAGCCACGGGTATCGGACTTTACCTTGGAGACCTCGCGATCGAGCCTCTCCTTTGCCGCAATGGCCTCGTTTCGTTTGCTCGTGAGCGCGTCGAGGATTTCGAGGGCCTCCTCGCCCTTGAACTCCGCCTTGTCGAGGCGCTTCATGAGCGATGCGTGCTGCTCGTTGGCCCACGCTTGCTGGCGATGGTCCATCGCCTCGGTGCGCGCCCGCTCCTTGAGCTCGTCGACCTCGCACCTCAGGCTCTCCTGCTCGGCTGAGAGCTCGGAAAGCTCCATCTCGGCGTCCTTCACGCGCCCGGTGAGCTGCGTGATGAGGGCTTGCACGCGTTTCGAGGTGGCGAGGAGGCTTTTCAGCCGCTCGAGCTCTGCGGGACGCGCTGCCTGCGCCTTCTCGCGCGCAAGCTCAAGGTCGATGCGCTGGAGATCCAGCAGGGCGGCTCCATCAGAGCGGGCCATCCAACCTCCAAGGTTCCCGATCGGGTGGACGATCGGCCTCGCCTCAGAGCGTGATCCAGTGGATGCCCTCCTCGAGCACCTCCACGGGCACGTCTCCCACGAGCCCACGAACCACATGTTGGAGGAAGCGCGCGTAGGGAAGCTCGGAGACGTCATGGCCGATAACGAACACGCTTATATTATCATTATCCGATGTCTTTTTATTAATCAATTCCAACAACCGGTGGTATGACTCCTCGCCGCAGACGATCGTCCGGGCGCCGCGCACGGCGGCATCGAGGGCGAGCTCACCGGCGGACCCGGAGAGATACGCGATGATACCTGCGGGTTTAGCAAGCACGCCCGCGACATGGCACGCGCAATCCCCCTCCTCGGGAAACTCGCCGTTCCTCGATCCATCAATGGTTGTTTTATGGATATCCAAGGGTAAAGCGTCAAGATCCGCGTTCCAGAGGATGGGATGCGCGCCGAGGCGATCCCCAAGGAGGTCTCCCAATTCGCCAAGCGTGATCGCAGATCCGTCGAGGAGCGCACCGTAACCCTCTTGCGTGGCACGGCCGAGGTAGGGAAGCCCGAGCTCGTCGGCGAGGAAACGGAGCGCCTCCTCCGAGCGATCGAGGTTCGTGTGGAGCGCGATGAGGTTCACCCCGTGCCGTATCGCCGCCCAAAGCGCCGTCCCCGCGCTCGAGGCCCCTTCGGCGGGCGTGAACACGCTCGGTGCCTCGAGGAACACGGGATGGTGCGTGAGCAGGACGTTCACGCCCGCGTCCGCCGCGGCACGCACCGCGTCCGGCGTGGGATCGAGGGCGCAGAGCACGCCGGTGGCCTCCGCGACGGGATCTCCCACCGAGAGCCCCACGCGATCCCACTCCTCCGCGTCGCCTTTGGGAAAGCGCGCGAGGAGCCGCGCTTCGAGATCCTTGACCCTCATTGCCCCTCCCCTTCCCGGAAGGCGAAGTCGGCCTCGGTGATCGTGCCCTCCCCGATGACGACGTCATCGCAGTAGAGCACCGCCGACTGCCCCGGCGCGGCGAGCGGATATCGCTCGCCGAACGCCACCTGCGCGCGCCCTCCGCCCTCGAGGTGGACGCGCGCGGGAAGCGCCTCCGTGCGATAGTGCGTGGCCACGCGCACCTCGAGGTCATCGAGGGCGTGCTCGGGCACGTTCAGCGTGAGGTGGTCGACTTCGAGCGATCGCGCACGCGGCGCCCTGCCATGGACGACCGTCACGCGCCGCGTCTTCGGATCGATCGACGTCACGAACCATGGCCCTCCGGAGAGGAAGAGGCCCTTTCGCTGCCCCACGGTCACGCTCGCGATGCCGTGGTGCGAGCCGAGGCACTCGCCGTCCTCGGTGACGATCTCCCCCGCCTCGAGCGCCTCGGGCGCGCGCTCGGCGACGATGTCTCGATAGGTTCCCGCCTCGACGAAGCACACCCCCACGGAATCCCTCGCGTCCGCCGCGGGCAGGGAAAGCTCCCTCGCGCGGGCTCGCACCTCGTCCTTCATCACCGAGGCGAGGGGGAATTCCAGGCGCGCCACCTGTGCGGGCGTGAGCCTGGCGAGGAAATAGCTCTGGTCCTTCGAGGGATCGGCCGCGCGCGCGATCCGCGAGACGCCATCCTCTCCCCGAATGATCCTCGCATAGTGCCCGGTGAGGACCCTCTCCGCGCCCAGCTCGTCCGCGAGCTCGATGAGGCTTTCCACCTTGAGCGCGCGATTGCACATCGTGCAGGGGTTGGGCGTGCGCCCCTCGGCGTAGGCGCGCGCGAAGGGCTCGACCACGCGCGCATCGAACGCCTCCGCGATGTCGCGTTCCACGTAGGGCACATCGAGGAGCTCCGCCGTCCTCCTCGCGCGCTCGCGCGTGGCGTGAGAGGGGATGCTCTCCTCGCCTCCGCGCATCACGAGCACGCAGGCGACGGGATCGAGGCCCCCAAGCTTGGCCCACGCGAGCGTCGCCGAGGAATCGACGCCACCGGAAAAGCCCACGACCACGCTCATCGCTTTTGCTTCGGGTCCACTGCTCGCTCGAACGCCTCCGCAAAGGCCTCGAGCTCGGCCTCTCCCACGCGCTCGTCGAAGGAGATGCGCAGCGCCCCGAGGGCGAGGTCGCGCGAGATGCCCATGGCCGTGAGCACGTGCGACGGGTCGAGCGAGCCCGACGAGCACGCGGAGCCCGCGGACACCTCGAATCCCGCGTCGTCGAGCGCGAGGATGAGGGTTCCCGATTCGGCGCCCTCGACGAGCACGTTCACCACGCCGGGCAGCCTCGAGACGCCGTCATAGGGGAGATCCGTGGTGGCACTCACGCGGGAAAGCCCTGTGAGGCGCTCGTTCAACCACGCCGCGCGCGATGAGATCCTCCTGGCGCTCTCCTCGAGCCTCGGCGCGAGGTCCGCCGCCGTCATCGCGAAGGCATGCGCTCCCGCGACGTCTTGCGTGCCCGCACGACGTCCCATCTCCTGGCCGCCGCCGAACGAGTTCGGCTTGAAGGGGCTTCCGTGCCTCACCGCAAAGGCGCCCACGCCCGGGATCGCGCCGATCTTATGCGCGGCGAGCGTCACGGCATCCACATCCGAGAGGTCGAGCGGCACATGGCAAAAGGCCTGGATGGCGTCGCTCATGAAGAGGGCGCCCTCCGCGTGCGCCGCCCGCGCGAGGGCGCCTATGGGCTGGCACGCGCCGGTCTCGTTGTTCGCCGCCATCACGGACACGAGCGCCACGTCTTCGTCGAGCACGCGCGAAAGGCGCTCGGCCTCCACCACGCCACGAGAGTCCGGCCGCACGAGGGTGACCTCGAAGCCCTGCGCCCGAAGCTCCGGCTGGAGGTCGAGCACGGAATCGTGCTCGATCGCCGAGAGCACGACGCGCCTGCGCTTCCCGTCAGCGCGACGCTTGCCCTCCGCGAGGCCGAGGACGCAGAGGTTGTTCGCCTCCGTGCCGCCACCCGAGAACGCGACGTCGAGGGGTCGGAAGCCCCCGCCGAGCACGCGCGCGATCGTGGCGCGCGCCTCGCCCAGCACGCGCGCCGCCTCTCGCCCCATGGTGTGGAGGGAATTCGGGTTTGCGCAGGCGAACGCCTCTTCGCGATACGCCGCCTCCGCCTCACGCGCCACATCGCGCACGGGCGCGGAGGCGGCATAGTCGAGATAGATTTGCGTGGTCTTCGGCATGGCCCGACCCTACCTGCCCGCCTCGGCGGCACCCCGCAGGCTCGAGATGGCCTTCGCGCGATCCCGCGCGCCGAACACGAAGCTTCCGGCCACGAGCACGTCCGCCCCCACGCAGGCGAGCGCGCCCGCGTTCTCGAGCGAGACGCCGCCATCCACCTGGATGAGGAAGTCGAGGTCGCGCGCGCTCCTGAGCTCTGCGATCTCGCGCACCTTCTCCACCGTGCGGGCAATGAACGCCTGCCCGGAAAAGCCCGGCTCAACGCCCATGACGACGACCATGTCCACGTATTCGACGATCTCCTCGAGCGCGGATACGGGCGTGGCGGGGTTGAGCGCGATCGCCGGCCTTGTCCCCCTCTCCCTAAGCTCCTGGGTGAGGCGATGCGCGAGCGGGCAGGCCTCGATGTGGAAGCTCACGTAGCGCGCACCCGCGTCCGTGGCTTGGAGGGCGATCGGCACGGGATCCACCACCATCAAATGGCAGTCAACTGGCAGCTCACTCACGCGCCTCGCGGCGCTCACCACATCCGGACCGAAGGTGAGATGGGGCACCCACACGCCATCCATCACGTCCACGTGGATGAAGTCGGCCGTCTCGATGCTCCTCAGCTCATCGCCCAAGCGCAGGAGGTCCGCGGAAAGGATCGACGGTGCAATGAGCACGCGAGAGTGCGATTCGGGGCCATGTGACGTGGGCATAGGCGCTCCTTCATTCGCGCGGGTCGCTGCCCGCAACGTCATCGATGCCATAGAACTCTGTCCGGGGCTCCCTCGAGAGGAGCTCGGCGACCTCCCGATCGAGCGGTGAATCCTCGTAGAGCACGCGGTAGACGCTGTCCACGAGCGGAGCCTCCACGCAGAGCCTCGCGGCGAGGTCGTGCGCGCTCGCCGCAGCGCGGTAGCCCTCGACCACCATGTGTGTGCGCGCCTCGTACTCGGCGAGCGTCTCGCCCGCGACGAACGCCTGGCCGAACGTGCGATTGCGCGAGTGCGGGGAGTTGCAGGTGGCCACGAGGTCGCCCATCCCGGCGAGCCCCATGCAGGTGAGCGGCTCCGCACCGAGCGCATAGGCGATGCGCGTCATCTCGGCGAGGCCACGGGTCATGAGCACCGCGATCGTATTGTCGCCAAGGCCCATGCCGCTCGCGATGCCGCACGCGATCGCGACGATGTTCTTCAACGCGCCGCACGCGGCCACGCCCACGCGATCATGCGTACCGTAGATGCGGAAGCGCTCGGAGCCGAGGATGGAGCGGAACACCTCCACGAGCTCGGGCGACGCGGCGCCGCAGACCGTCGCCGCGGGAAGGCCGAGGACCACCTCCTCCGAGTGGTTGGGCCCCGAGATGAGGGCGATGCGCTCCTCGTCGCCGAGCTCATCGGCCGCCACTTGGTGGATCAGGAGCCCGGTCTCGCGCTCGATGCCCTTCGCGAGGACGAGCACGGGGACATCCGGCTCGAGGAACGGCGAGAACCTCGCGCAGGTGGAGCGCAGGAACGCCGAGGGCGTGGCCACGAGGACCGCGTCGGCGCCAGACACCGCCTCGGCGAGGTCGCTCGTCGCGTGCACGTTGTCGGGAAGCGCGCAGCCGGTCGCGTAGGAGGGGTTTCGGTGGGCGAGGTTCACGCCCTCGACCACGTTCTCGAGGTAGTCCCATCCGCAGAGCTCGCCCACATGGGGCGCGGCGAGGCTCGCGATGGCCGTCCCCCAGGATCCGAGCCCTACGACGGCGACCCTATCCGGCGTGAACGTGCTCACGGGAGCGGCACCCACCTACTACTCGTCCTCGTCGTCATCGTCGAGGGCGTCGAGCGCCTCGAGGGGATCGCCGCCATCTTCGAGCGCCTTGGAGAACGCGTCGACCTCCTCGTTCACCACATCGAGGTCATCGACCGCATCGCCGATCTCCTCCCTCAGCTTCGGTTCGTCGCCAAACGAGAGCCCCACGCCGGCTTGGGGCGCGCGGGCGGCATCGGCCTTCGCGGCCTCGATGGTGGCCTCCTCCACCGCGCGTACGGAATCGTCGGAATGAGCCATGGAATCGTCCTTTCCGTCCTTCACCGCGAAGGCGCTCTCCTCGCCTGAGAGGAGCTTCTTCGCATTCTGGCGATGCGCCCATATGGCTGCGGCGGCCGCGAAGATGAGCGGCACTTCGAAACCCCAGTTGATCGGCCAATAGAAGATGGCCGCGAAGATGGGAAGCGAGACGGAGGCCGCGAGCGAGCCCAGCGATACGTAGCGCGTCGGGATGGAGAACACGAGGAAGACGATGAGGATCGCGATGGCGAGCGGCCATGAGAGCGCGAGGCACGCGCCGAAGCCGCAGGCGATGCCCTTACCCCCCTTGAAGTGCAGGTAGGGCGAGAAGATGTGGCCGTAGACCGCCGCCATGAACACCATCGCGATGGTCCAGCCAAACTCCCCCGTGGGTGCGAAGGGCGCGAGATCCCCGCCGGTGAGGGCGAGGCCGAGCAAGAGCTTTGCGAGGTAGACGCACACGAAGCCCTTCGCCGCGTCGAGGAAGAGCGTGAGCGCGCCGGCCTTCACGCCCACCGTGCGCGCCACGTTCGTGGAGCCGATGTTTCCCGAGCCCACCTGGGTCACGTCGACGCCGGCGGACTTCTTGGAGATGAGGTAGCCGAAGGGGACGCCACACACGGCGTAGGCGGACGCCATGAGGGCCAAGAGCACGATGACGAGAGTGGTGATCACGCTACCTCCTCTTGAAGGCGAGCCGAAGCGGCGTTCCCGTGAGGTCCACGGCCTCGCGGAAGCGACGCTCAAGGTACCGACGGTAATTGTCGGTCACGAGATCGGGATGGTTGCAGAAGAGCATGAGGGTTGGCGGGCGGGAGGCGCTTTGCGCCCCATAGAAGATGCGGAGACGCCGCTTGCCCTCCCCCACCGTGTGGCCGCTCTCGCGGATGGACGCGAGGACGTCGTTCACCACCGGCGTGGGAATGCGTCGGTTGTAGTTCTCGAGGGCGAGCTCGGCGGCGCCCTCGTCGAAGGCCGGGGGCGCGAGCACCCGGC
>CANPVI010000066.1 GCA_947581665.1 uncultured Atopobiaceae bacterium
CTCAAGTGATCGTGCGTGAGAATGATGCAAGCGCTCGAACGGTGCACCATGTACCTTCCTCGAGCGCTTTTTCCTGCTGCGATATCTCCGCCACGCAACCCTGCGAGAGGTTGCACCGTGCTACCATGCGCGTACCACTCCGCAACTCGATGAACGTCGAGGGGCACCACATATCTGCTTGTCGAACCGTCTGTTGTGAGGGCATCCGCAGTCATGGAGCCGGTTTGGCATGCACTGGCGCCTTGCGGAGTGGTAACCGAGGTGGATGTCCTCTAACAGGTGTCTGAGCGGGGCCTTCATCCACGGCTTGAGGCCCCGCATCGTCTCTTTCCAGCCCTTGCGGGGATGCGCGTCAAGTCCCTTGCGCAAACCTCGTTGGTGGTTGCGATTACCACATTGCTCGCGGGCTGCACTGCGTCGCCGACTACGATTACCCTGCGAAAGACTTTGAATCAATATAGGAACGATCTCGCCACGAACGTGGTAGCTCATTTTGAAGATCTTGGGTTCACCGACGTCTCCACAGAAGAGGTAGAGAACACGCGTGGCACCAAATACAACAACACCGTCGAAAACATAACCATAGGCGGCGAATCGGATCTCCCCATCCTCTCCGAGGTGTCCTCTGACGATCCCGTGGTAGTCCAATATCGCGGCGTTTATCAAACAGAGACGATCACCCTTCCCAAGAGCGCCGACGCGTATGTGGGAAAGCCCGTCCAAGAGGTCGAAGACGAGCTTACGTCGTTGGGCTTTAAGGACGTGAAAAAGGCAGCTTTAGTCAACGATCAAGGGCACGATGTTGACCAGCAGGTGACTGCCGTCACCATCAAAGGCGCCGGCGATTTCAAGTCCGGCTCCTCGTTTAAAGATGAGGATGCGGTCATCATCCAGTACTACCAGACTTTTAACGATGAGGCTGCGAATAGCACGAATAGCACGAATAGCAAGAAGAAAGGCGAAAGCCCTTCTACGAAAGTCGCGACAAGCGATGTATGGCCCGGGACTGAGTATTCCTACGTAATTGAGGATTCACGAAGTGGTTATGTTATCAAGGCAACGATGAGGTTCGGAAAATGGATTCGTGCGAACGACACCGAGAACCTCAACAAAGCCTGGAAGGCGGCAGGTGGTGAGGGCTCAGCCCCCGACATTTCCCAGTACAGTCCGCAAAAGGCGTCAGTCGATGCATATCAGGCCGACAAAGGGGCCATGACCTTCTTCACGTTGGAATTCGATAATCTTACCGAAGGCTTTGATCTGAGTGCGGATAACTCGATCGCGGTTAGCCTCTTTAAGATCGCGGAGCTCGAGGACTATATCGAGTGGAACGAAATCGCATATCTCGACAGTGGGACATATCAATGCGGTCCCGGAAAGGGCATGACAAGCCCCTTTGTCTCATTGAAAAGTAACCATTGGGGGCCCGTTGTCATGGGGATCGCGGCGACAGACATATTCCTGCCGAAGTATGGTACCGAGGGAAATCCGGACTTTTACTCAAGCTATCTCGAATTGGGTACTTGGCAAATCAGGGAACCGATTAGGGTTGACTTGCCCTTCCTATGGCGAGAGTAGCTTCGGGATATAACCCACGAGGGCATGTAGACTGTTCCCAGGGATGTCCGTCGAGGGGGGATCGGGCTTGCGTGAGCTCGTTTGAGAGAGGATGTGGGCGTATGAAGACATTGGCCTTGGGAATCGCGGTTGCGTGCATGTTGATGGTCGCGGGATGCGGATCTGGCGGATCCTCCGTGAGCACCACGAACGGCAGCGGATCGTCGAGCTCAAGCGGGAGTTCGACAAGCTACGAGGTCGAATCCAGCGAGTCCCAAGTGGCACCTGTGGGGAACTTCTCGATCGAAGGCAAATGGAAAAACGTCGGAGAGGGCACGTGGGGGCAGATGCAGGAGGGGGCCATCATTGTCTTTGATGG
Organism: uncultured Atopobiaceae bacterium; assembly: GCA_947581665.1. Classification (GTDB taxonomy): domain Bacteria; phylum Actinomycetota; class Coriobacteriia; order Coriobacteriales; family Atopobiaceae; genus CANRLS01. The sequence goes on from CANPVI010000066.1 coordinate 1,937, forward strand.
CGTGAACTGCAATGTCTTCAGTCCCATGGACACCTACGCGTTCTACGACGACGGCAGCGGCTATGTGCTCGACTGCACGAGCCCCCTCGGGGACACCGTGGACCTCGATGTGGACGTGGTGAGCGATAACGAAATCATCCTCACCGTCGGCGATAACACCATCGAACTCGCTCGCGTGAGCTAGGGCGAAGTAAGGCGATCCCATGAAGCGACTTGCTGCGTACGCGATCGGCGTACTGCTTTGCGCCGCGATTGCCGGCTGTGGCGGAGCGGCGGCCTCGCTGCCCGCTGAGATGGTGGGCTCGTGGAGCGATGGAAATACCTATTCCACATTTCCCATATCAGAACTCGATTTCGAGCAAAACGGCAACGTGACACTCCATATGGATGGCACTTACCACGGCACGGTACATGGCGCAAACGGCTCCTATTCCATCTCGGTTGAGGGCGGCAACAACGCCATCTCCGACGTGACCGTCGACGAGGTGAAAGACGGTCTCGACATCACCGTCGAGGATCCCGGCGACGGAACGCTCGTCGTGCACGTGAGCGGCAAAAACGGCTACTACTACATGGGCCCCGAGTCCGAGGTATTTGAGAAAGCCTAATCCGCGACGCGGAATCGTCTCGACCAGAGGAAGGAGACGAGCGTGATAGTCGTCGTTGTCATTATCATCGTGGTTGTCATCGTGGCTGCGGTGATGTACAGCTCCAAGAGAAACAGCGAGCTCAAGGAGGCGGGGAAGATCATCGATCGCCCGTCGAGCTTCTGGGAACTTGAGGAGCTCTTCTACACCACGGCCGACTTCGACGCGATCGCCGAGGAGGCGAAGGCGGGCGGATTCGCCGACACGCCGGTGGATGCCACGCTGCGGCCTTCAGCAAAGACCATGGACTTCAGCCATGCCGACGATTGGAAGGCCACGCTCAAATACCAGGGATTTCGCAACGGGGAGCATTGCTATAAATTCGGTTTCACCAGCTGGAGCCAGTACCGGGGGATCCCGCAGAGCCTCGATACCATGAACATGACGCAAACGGCCCTGGAGAAGATCTTCCTGCGCGCCGACCCGATGTGCGCGGTGGAAACGCGCAGGGGCGAGTTCAAGACCAAGACCAACTTCATCTAGGAGCCTGCCATGGGACAGAATCCTATGCCCGTCATCATCCTCATCGTCGTGCTGGTTGGCGTCTTCCTCGTCATACGCTATGGCGTGAACACCGCGGCGAACAAGGCGAACGATGCGATTTCCAATAAATGGAGTCGCTATAAGAACGCCACGAACCCGCAGGGGCGCGAGCTCCTCGCGGACCGCTACCGCGGCGTCGCGAATCTCGGGATCGCGCTCCCGCCCCCGGGCACGCCAGTTCCGCAGCCAGGTCGCAGGGCCCAGCCGGCGAGGGCGCGCGCGGTGCCGGCCGAGCAAGCGTCGGCGGCGATGAGGCCGGCCAACCCCGCGCCGGCGGCAACGAGGCCGGCCACGCAGGGCGCCCCTGCTGCTACGACTGCAACGGCTGCTCCAGTCGCGCCGGCCGCCGCTACGCCCGTTGCACCGGCAAAACCCTCATCCTCTGCACCGAAGAGGATGTTTTGCCCCAAGTGCGGCAAGGAGCTTTCGCCCGGCGCCAAGTTCTGCGGCTCCTGCGGCACGCCGATTCACGGGTCCTAGCAAGACGAAAGGGACGGTTCTTTCGTCTTGCTCGTTTTGGCCGAACGGGCCCGCTTACGGTGTGCCCCGAAAGGGTGCGCGGTAAGCGGGCCCGTTCGGGCCTCGCTGAAACAGAGCCAGCCTTCGCGTTCCGCGCGAAGACTAGCGATTCAGCATCATCACCGAAGGAGGCCGGTTGCAGCGCAGCTTCGCTGCACCGCAACATGGGCTCTTTCGGCGGGATTGCGCGGGCTTGCACCGTGGGCAAGGTTCCATAATCTCTTGCGTCCCGTCACATCCAAGCGAAAGGAATCCCATGCTTCTTGAAGGAAAGGTCGCCGTCGTCACCGGCGGAACGCGCGGCATCGGGCTCGCCATCGTGAAATCGTTCCTCCACCACGGCGCATCCGTCACGCTTTGCGGGTCGCGCAAGGAGACCGTGGAGAAGGCGCTCGCGGAGATCGAGGACCTCATGCCCGGCGCCCCCGTGCGCGGCGCCCATCCCGATCTCACCGACGAAGCCGAGGTGCGGGCCACGATCGAGGAGACCATGGGCGCCTTCGGCGGCCACCTCGACATCATGGTGAACAACGCGGGCATCTCGCAGTCGACCCCGCTCGTCTCCTACACCCCCGAGGAGATCCAGAAGGTCATCGACCTGAACATCCTCTCCGTGTTCAACGGCTGCCAGGCCGCCGCGAAGGTCATGGTCGAGCAGGGCTCGGGCGTCATCTTGAACACGAGCTCGATCGTCTCGCTCTACGGCCAGGCGGCGGGCTGCGGCTATCCCGCCTCGAAGTTCGCCGTGAACGGCCTCACCAAGTCCCTCGCGCGCGAGCTCGGGCCGAAGGGCGTCCGCGTGAACGCCGTCGCGCCCGGCGTGACGGCCACCGACATGGTGGCCGCGCTTCCCGAGGAGATGGTCAAGCGCGTGTCCGCCGGCATCCCGCTCGGCCGCCCCGGCGAGCCCGAGGAGGTGGCCAACGTCTTCAGCTTCCTCGCCTCGGACAAGGCCTCCTACGTGACGGGGTGCGTGGTCTCCGTCGACGGCGGTGCCGTGTTCTAAGCCGCCTGCTCCCTTACGCCAAAAAGGCCCGCTTGCCGTGTGCGCGAAGCGTGCGCGGCAGGCGGGCTTTCTTGGCGCGTTCAAGAAAACGTTAAACACGTTTGCCCGATCGGGCAAAAGTGTATAGTGAACAAAATTGCCCGATCGGGCAGAATTGTTTAGCGGAGCGAATGGGGCGAGCAACATGGCCATCATCCCGCGGGAGAGGGATCTCCAAAAACTCATCCGCTGCCAGCAAAACGGCAGGGTGAAGGTCATCACCGGCCTGCGACGATGCGGCAAGACCTTCCTCCTCTTCGAGCTCTTTCGCGCCCACCTCCTTGAGCAGGGCGTGCCCGCAGATCACATAATCTGCGTGCGCCTCGACCTCGAGGAGGATATCGAGTATCGAGATCCCCATCGCCTCTACGAGCATGTTCTCGGCCAGGTGGGAGACGAGGAGCCCTACTTCGTTCTCATCGACGAGATTCAAAACGCCATCTCGCCACGCGAGTATCGCGACATCGAATACGCAAGCCCGGGCATCTACACAGTGCTCAACGGTTTCCTTGCGAGGCCGAACCTCGACGTCTACGTGACGGGGAGCAACTCGCGCTTCCTCTCGAGCGACGTCCTCACGGAGTTTAGGGGCAGGGGCACCAACATCGCCCTCCGCCCCCTCACCTTCGCGGAGTACCTCGGCGCGCGGCACGCACTCATGGAGGGCGCGGAGAACCACGCGAGCAGCGCCGCCTCGCTTTCGGACTACCTGATGTATGGCGGGATGCCCGTGTGCGTCCTCGAGGCCGACGACACCGAACGGCGCGCCTACCTTAAGGATCTCCTCACGAACACCTACCGACGCGACATCATCGAGCGCTATAGGATCACCAAGGTTGCCGAGATGGATGCGCTCCTCACCTACCTCGCGTCGAATGTCGGGAGCTTCACGAGCGGGAGAAACGTCGCACGCGACCTCAAGGGACGCATGGGTTCGGGGCTCTCGGTGGTCTCGGCGCTCGCCTACCTCGAGCATCTCGCGGAATCCTTTGTCGTCGACGCGGTGCCCCAGCGCGAGCTTCGCGGCCGTGCACTCCTCGAGGCGCGCTCAAAGTACTACTTCGAGGATGTGGGGCTCAGGAACGCGCAGCTCGGCTTTGCGAGCTTGGACAGGGGCCACTTGCTGGAAAACGCGGTGTATTGCGAACTCGTGGCACGTGGCTTTGACGTGGGGGTCGGGCGGGTGACGGTGCGCGAGGGCAAGGACAGCGTGCGCAGGGAGCTCGAATGCGATTTCGTGGCGGAGGACGTGGCGAATGCGCGGCTTTACGTGCAGGTGGCGTGGACGCTTGAAGGCGAGGGCGTTGAAGCGCGGGAGAAGCGCCCGCTCCAGGCTATTGCGGACGCGCACTCCAAGCTCATCATCGTGGGCGACGAGAGGGGTATCGCGCGCACGAGCGAGGGAATCGTCGTCCTCGGGGCGACGGACTTCCTCACTTCTCCAACGGTAGCCTTCGCGTACGCGTAGCCGCTTCGGCCGGTGGCGGGGAGCGGCTTGCGCCGGTATTGCGGGCTTTCTAGCGCCTTGGGCCGGTAGAAAATCGGCTGTTTTCCGGAAAATCCGACCGGCCGAAGGGCTTAGACGTCGGAAATACCGGCGCAAGGCTCTACGCGAACCGGCCGAAGGCGCTCTGCAACACATTGAACGCGTGGTGATCCGTCGCATGTGCATACAAAGAGGGGCGGCCGGAAAACCGACCGCCCCTCTTGCGTCTGATGCTCGGGAAAGCGCAGTTGCGGCAATCAATGAGCCAGGGAATCCGAAAATCGTCAGCGAGGCTTTTCAGAGTGCCCGAGATAGGCCCGATCGCGAAGGCGTGGCGTACTAGGGTACGTGAGCCTTCGGGATCGGGCCTAGATTGGGTGCTCTGAAAAGCCGCAGCGTCAGCTTAGTACATGCCGCCGCCGGCTCCGCCTTGCGCGGCGGCCGCGGAGATGGCCTCCTCGATGGTGGTGTCCTTGGGCTCGTCGCATACGGTGGCCTCGGTGATGAGGATGAGGCCGGCGACGCTCGCGGCGTTCTGGAGCGTCACGCGCGCGACCTTCACGGGGTCGAGCACGCCCATGTCGATCATGTTGCCGTACTTGCCGGTGGCGCTGTCGAGGCCCTCGCCCTTGGGCAGTTCGCGGATCTTCTCGGCCACCACGGCGCCCTCGAAGCCGGCGTTGTCGGCGATGGTCTTCACGGGCGCGGCGAGCGCCTTGGCCACGATGTCGACGCCGATCTTCTCGTCGGGGTCCGCGACCTCCACCTTGTCGAGGCAGGAGATGGCGTTCAGGAAGACGACGCCGCCGCCGGCGACGATGCCCTCCTCCACCGCGGCGCGCGTCGCCTGGAGCGCGTCCTCGATGCGGTGCTTGACCTCCTTGAGCTCGACCTCGGTGGCGGCGCCCACGCGGATGACGGCCACGCCGCCGGAGAGCTTGGCGAGGCGCTCCTGGAGCTTCTCGCGGTCGAAGTCGCTGTCGGTGGCGTCGATCTCGGCCTTGATCTGCGCGATGCGGTCGTCGATGGCCTGCTTGGTGCCCTCGCCGCCCACGATCGTGGTCTCGTCCTTGGTGATCTTCACGCTCTTGGCGCGGCCGAGCATGCCCTCGGTGACGTCGGCGAGCTTCACGCCGAGCTCCTCCATGGCCACCTCGCCGCCGGTGACCACGGCGATGTCCTCGAGCATGCGCTTGCGGCGGTCGCCGTAGCCGGGCGCCTTCACGGCGGCCACGTTCAGCGTGCCACGGAGTTTGTTGAGGATGAGCGTGGCGAGCGCCTCGCCCTCCACGTCCTCGGCCACGATGAGGAGCGCGGCGCCGGAGCGCTGCACGGTCTCGAGGATCGGCAGGATGTCCTGGATGTTGGAGACCTTTTGGTCCGTGAGCAGGATGTAGGGATCGCGAAGGTTCGCGGTGAGGTTCTCGTTGTCCGTGGCGAAGTACGGCGAGATGTAGCCCTTGTCGAACTGCATGCCCTCGACCGTCTCGATGTCGATGCCGAAGGTCTGGCTCTCCTCGACGGTGATGACGCCGTCCTTGCCGACCTTCTCCATGGCGTCGGCGATCTTCTCGCCCACCTTCGGGTCAGCCGCGGAGATGGTGCCGACGCTCGCGATCTGGTCCTTGGTGGAGATGTCGTGCGCGGCTTCCTTCATGTCCTCGACCACGGCGTTCACGGCCTTGTCGATGCCACGGCGTATGGCGAGCGGGTTCGCGCCGGCGGCCACGTTGCGCAGGCCCTCGTTGACGATGACCTGGGCGAAGAGCGTG
>CANPVI010000067.1 GCA_947581665.1 uncultured Atopobiaceae bacterium
TCTCCTGCGATGGAAACGCGAGGTGGTTTTCACATTACGACCGCCCCCAAGGAGCGCACTGTCCGGGCTGAAGCTTCGGCGTGAAGATGCCGTTTCCGGTGCTCGGGCAATCGCACTCCTCGATGCCGAATCCATAATCGTGGACCCAGCCTCCCCCCACGACGGCGAGCTCGTCTTCCGAGAGCTCGCCCTCGGACGCCGGCTCGACGAGGAGGTCGTCGGCCGTGAGGTCGAAGCCGTGGGAGGTGGCGAAGTCGGCGATGGCCTTAGCCAGATCGGCCCGTCCCTCGACCTCCACGTGCAGCTCGATGCCGTCGGTCACGGCTTGGAGCTCGTCCTTGAGCGCGCCATCCGCGGAGATCGCCTCGTAGAACTTGGTCACTCTCTCGTTCATTGGAAGTCTCCCGTTCCCCTCATGAGTTCCGCACGCTTCATTGCGAGCGGAAAGAGCCGATCGAGATGCGACGAGCCGCCGCCCGTCATCTCCCGCAATGTCCGATTGCGAGCTTTCTAGCCGATGACGCCGCAGGTCCACTTCCCGCTTTCCCTCTTCGCGCCCCCGACGACCACGCAGCCGCAGCCCTTCACGGCGCCGATGATGACGCACGCGCAGCGGCCGCCGCCCGAAACGCCCTCGAGCTCAGCCTCGGAAAGCTCGCCCTCGGGAGCCTCCACATCGGCCGCGAGGATGTCCTCGGCGCTGAGGTCGAGCTCGTGGGCGGCGGCGAAGGCGGCGACGGCCTCGGCCATGGCGGCGCGGGCCTCCTCCTCGGAGAGACTGTCGAGGTTCACGCCTTCGGTGACGGCGACGAGCTCGGCCTGGAGCGCGTCGTCTGCGGAGACGACCTCGTAGAACCTGGTCACATTCTCGTTCATCTGAGTTCCTTTCGCGTGAGAGCCTACGAGTCGCCGCCACCGAGGAAGCAGCCCTGGGAGCCGGTGCTCGTCCTCAGCCCGGAGCCCTTGCCGCCCCCGCCGAGGACGCAGCCGCAACCCTTCACGGCGCCGATGATGACGCAGAAGCAGCTACTGCCGCCTGCGACGGCCTCGAGCTCCTCTTCGGAGAGCTCGCCCTCGGGTGCGACGTCGGCTGCGAGGAGATCCTCGACGGTGAGGTCGAGGTCGTGGGCCGCCGCGAAGCTGGCGACGGCCTCGGCAATGGCGGCGCGCGCCTCCTCCTCGGAGGCACCCTCGATATCCACGCCCTCGGTGACGGCGGTGAGTTCTGCCTGAAGCGCGTCGTCTGCCGACACGGCCTCGTAGAACCTGGACACTTTTTCGGTCATCGGTCGTCCTTTCGCTTGACCGCGGGTATTGATGCCGATTATCCCCAGCTAGATGCCCTTGTTCGACGTAAACCCCGAATGGCGTGCGTGGAGGTCGATTCGTGTACGCGCCCGCGTCATTCGCGCGTGGTATGTGCCGTTGGCCGGTGTGGTGGCACACAGAATGTCCACAGGTGCGGCTCCCTCGCCCTCTGTCAAACAAAAAAAGGCCCCACTTGGCCTCCTCGTGCGGAGGCCAAGTGGGGCCTTCTGCGTGCGCTACAAAGCGCGGTCTACGCTAATCCGTCGCCGGCCACGATACAGCCAGGGAGAAACTGCATGTCCAAGCCCATGTCCTTGCCGCCGCCGCCGATGAAGCAGCCGCAGCCCTTCACGGCGCCGATGACGACGCACGCGCAGCCGGTCTTCGTCCTGCCGCCGGCCACGACATCGAGCTCTGCCTCGGAGAGCTCGCCCTCGGGCGCCTCGTCGGCCGCGAGGATGTCGGCGACGGTGAGGTCGAGGTCGTGGGCCGCCGCGAAGGCGGCGACGGCCTCGGCCATGGCGGCGCGGGCCTCCTCCTCGGAAACATCCTCGAGGTTCACGCCTTCGGTGACGGCCATGAGCTCGGCCTGGAGCTCGTCGTCTGCAGAGACGACCTCGTAGAATTTCGTGACTTTCTCGTTCATGGATCTTCCTTTCGCTTGGGTGCGGATCCCGAGGGTGATTATCCCCCACGTGCTTCCCCATCCGTCGCACGGCACCGATCGTGCAACCCAGACGCACTTTCGTGCGCCTCCACACCCCATTCGTGCGCAAGACAGTAGGGACGGACCTTTTGTCTTGCGCGCAACGCTTCTAGCTGGGCAAACGTCCGCAAGACAGTGGGGACGGACCTTTTGTCTTGGAAAAGATGCTGGTAGACGGCTTGCCGCAAGACGAAAGCTCCGTCCCTACTGTCTCTACTGTCTTGCCGAGTTCGCACCAAATATGTTGAACCGGATGGCAAGGTCTCGGATGCGCGCGTTCTTCGCGCGTCCGAACCGCTGTCCATCCGGAGGACTAAAACAGCAGCTCAAGGCGCAAGCCTTGAGCTGCTCGCAAAATTGCCATCTGGCCTCGCGCAGCGCGAGGCCAGATGATTCATCACCCTGCCGTGTGGGAGCATAGGTGACGCGACCGAAGAGCACGGTCGCATCCCCTACACTCCCAAACGGCGCAAAAGAGCCTTGCCCTGCCGGAACTCATAAGCGGCCCGAGGCCTCAAACTCGAGCCGCTTCTCTTCTATCTTCCGAAGTTTCCGAAGGGCTGGCCTCCTTAGAGGCCGACCATGATGGGGCAGGCGGTGTAGTCCCCGCCGGTGACGCCCTGCGTCTTCGCCGCGCCGCCGATGAAGCAGCCGCAGCCCTTGAACATGCCGATGATGACGCACGCGCAGCCGCTCGAGCCGCCCGCGACGGCTTCGAGCTCGCCTTCCGAAAGCTGTCCCTCGGCGACTTCCGCGTCGGCCGCGAGGATGTCGGCCGCGGTGAGGTCGAGGTCGTGGGCGGCCGCGAAGGCGGCCACGGCCTCTGCGATGGCGGCTCGGGCCTCCTCCTCGGACGTATCGTCGAGCACCACGCCCTCGACAACGACGTCAAGCTCGCCCTGGAGCTCCTCATCGGCGGAAACCGCCTCATAGAAAGCCCGTACCTTCTCGTTCATCGATCTTCCCTCCATGCCATCGCACGCCTCGGGGCGAGGCGTCGCCCGCGCGAGCGATTAGTAGCCGCCTACGATCGGGCAGTGCTTCGTGTGCGTATCGTCGCCCTGGTTGATCATATTCTTCCTGCTTCCGCTGATGAAGCAGCCGCAACCCGTGGCCGCGCCGACGATGAAGCACCCGCACTTCACGCCGCCGGTGACCGCCTCGAGCTCGGCCTCGGAGATCTCGCCCTCGGGCTGCTCGGCGTCGGCGGCGAGGATGTCCTCCGCGGTGAGGTCGAGGTCATGCGCGGCCGCGAAGGCGGCGACAGCCTCGGCCATGGCGCCGCGCGCTTGCCTCTCGGGCACGCCGTCGACGGCAACCCCCTCCGTCACGGTGGTGAGCTCAGCCTGGAGCGCGTCATCGGTGGAGACGGCCTCATAGAATTTCTGGATCTTCTCGTTCATCGTTCTTCCTTTCCGCACATCGGGAACTGGGCCGATTATCCATGACGTGGCATCCTGCGAAGGCCAAAGCCGTGAACGGAGCCCGTAGCTGCGCTTTCATGTATTCGCGGCTGCCTTTCGCGTTCGAGTCGAGGAGAGTTCGTGGATGACGGAATCTCCGTCCCCACTGTCTTGTAAAGACTTACGCCGCGTAGCCACTCCCCCAAAGACTTACGCCGCGTAGTCCCAAAGGACTCCCAAAGACTTACGCCGCGTAGCCACTTTTTCGGTGCGGCGGTTCGGATGGAATACTCACTTGCAAGCTCGTGGCTATCTCGGGTTGCGCACCGAAAAAGTGGCTACGCGGCGGAAAGGGATGGGGGGGATGGGGGGGACGGATCTTTTGCCTTGGGGCCAGAAGAGCGCCTTACTCCATGTCGCCGAGGTCGATGGCGACATGGCGCACGCGGGTTTGGACGAAGTAGTAGATGATGCCGGCGACGGTCCAGCAGATGCCCACGATGATCGGGATGAGGCTCAAGGAGCAGAAGATGTAGCCCACTACGATGGCGCCGATGGCCGGGCAGACGAGGAGACGGAAGGGCTGGTGGCGCTCGTCCTCCTTGATCCAGCAGTGCCAGATGACCACGATGTTCAAGAGGCAGTACGTGGAGAGTGCGCCGAAGTTCTGGAACTCGGCCACCGTATCCATGTCGAGCGGCACGAGGATGAAGAGCGTCGCGAGCGAGAAGGCGCTCACGAAGATGATCGCCTGGGTCGGCGTCTTGGTCTTGGGGTTCATCTTGCCGAGGAAGCGCGGGAGGGCGCCGGACTTGCCCATGATGTAGAGGATGCGGGCAACGGAGGTCTGGCCGGCCATGCCGGTGAAGATGCCCTGGGCGAGCGCGATGGCCACGACGCACACGACGCCGAACCAGTCGCCGCCCACGAGCGATGCGAGCATGTAGAAGCCGTTGTCCCAGTCCTTGGCCATGAGCTCGCCGGTGGGGTCGACGCACGTGGCGATGTAGCACATGAGGAAGAAGAGGCAGCCGAGGATGAGGACGATGAGGATGATCGCCTTGGAGACGCCGCGCGGGCCGTCCTTGGCCTCCTCCGTGAGCGTGGCGACGGAGCCGAAGCCCACGTAGGAGAGGGCCGAGAGGGCAACCGCGCCCATCATCGCGTTGAAGGAGAACTTGGGCGGGTTGACGATGGCCGTGGCGGTGAAGTGGCTCGTGGCGGGGTGGCCGAAGATGTAGGCGAGACCGAAGCCCATGAAGAGGAAGAGCACGACGAGCTCGGCCACGAGGGCGAAGCGATCGATGATGATCGTGGTCTCCACGCCGCGGAGCGTGACGAACGTGACGAAGGCCATGAAGGCGAGGCACCACACCCAGACCGGGATCATCGGGAAGTACTCCTCGAGCGCGATGCCCGCGAGGATGTACATGAGGTTCGGGCAGATGAGGTACTGGAGCAGCATCAGCCAGCCCGTGACGAAGCCGATGCCGCGGCCGATGCCCTTGGAGGCGTAGGTGAAGATCGAGCCCGACGAGGGATAGAGCCTCACCATCACCCCGAAGGAGAGGGCCGTGAAGAGCATGGCCACCATGCCGATGAGGTAGGCGAGCGCCGGCATGCCGTTCGAGGTCTGGAAGACGTTGCCGTAGATGGAGAAGGGCGCGATCGGCACCATGAAGATGAGGCCGTAGACGACCATGTCGAAGATGGAGAGCGTCTTGGCGAAGCCCGTGTTCTGGGTGGATGGGTCCTTCATGGCCGTGGGGTCGTCCTCGCGAAGCTCCCTCGACTCGGCGTCGGGGTAGGCGAGGTGGTCGTAGGTGGGAGGCGCCTGTTGCGCCGTAGTTGCGTTCGTGGCTGGTGCGCTCGGTCTGGCGGCGTCCCCCGACATGTGTGGTCAACTCCCCTACGCGCTTCAGGTACGTTCCGTGCAACGTGCTTTTTTCGTATATAGGTCGTTCCGGCATGTTTGAAACGCCTCAGGCGATTGTGTTTGCCCGAACGAGCCCGCTTGCGGTGCCAAGCGAAGCGGGCGTGGCAAGCGGGTTCGCTCGGGCCGAGTCAAAACAGAGCCAGCCCTCGCGCTTTGCTCGAGGGCTGGCGATTCCGCACTCGCGTCGAGGAGGGCCGTTTACCGCGCGACTTCGTTGCACCGTAAACGGTCCTCCTCGACGAAATGAATTCGGATGTGACAATGGGGCGTGGACGGAGAGGTTGTGAGTCGTGAAGGAGCGTGAGTGAGGAAGTGGGCGTTCCCGTCTGGCCCGAGCCGGCCACCGCACTATCACGAGCTCGGGCGGCAATGGCCAAGGTGGCCTTCTTCGATATCGACGGCACGCTCGTGCCCATCGGCTCGGGCATGATGTCCGCATCGACGGTGCGCGCGCTCGATAGGCTGCGGGAGCTCGGCGTGAAGCTCGTCATCTGCACGGGGCGCCACCTCGACTTCGCCCAGGAGGTCGCGTGCTTCCACGCCTTCGACGGCTGGCTCTGCGCGAACGGCAGCTATTGCGTGCTCGAAGGCGAGCTCATCCGCGCCCAGGAGCTCGACCACGATGACGTGCTCACCGCCATCGCCGAGGCACGCGAGAAGGGCTACGGGCTCGCGCTCACCTACGACCACGACCTCGCGGTGGCCGTGCCGGGAGGCGATCGCTCCGTGATCGACAATTCCTGGGAGCACTCCCCCGCCGTCGACTACTCCGAGCTCGATCTCTCCCGGCCGGTCTACCAGCTGAACGCGGTCGTGCCGCCAGAGCGCGACGACGAGGTGCTCGCCCACACGCCGCACTTGAAGAGCGTGCGCTGGACCGAGTGGTTCGCCGACATCGTGCCCGCCGACGGGGGCAAGCAGGCGGGCATGGCCGCCGTGCTCGAGGCCCTCGGCGCCACCCGCGAGCAATGCCTCGCCTTCGGAGACGGCAACAACGACCGCGATATGATCGCCTTCGCCGGCGTGGGCGTGGCCATGGGAAACGGCGCGCCCGAGGTCAAGGCCGTCGCCGACTACATCACGAGCGCATGCGACGCCGACGGCGTATGGAACGCCGTCGGCGCGCTCGGCCTCAGCGAGGTCGATGGGATGGGGAGCTAGGCAGCGCCGTTCGTCTGGGTGTCCTGCATGGTCTGGTTCTGCTGCGATTGCGGCTTCTGCTGCCTCTGCTGGCCCTGCGGTTGGGTTTGATCCTGCTGCGTTTGGGTCTGGTTCTGCTGCGTTTGAGTGTCGTTTTGACGCGTGCCCTGGCCCATGCCGCGCTGGCCGTTCGTGAACTGGCGCTGCATGAGGTCCTCGAGGCGATCCTCGAAATCGATGTCGAGGGAGCGGTCATCACGGTCGGGCGCGTCGAAGTCGAACTGCTCGTCGAAGTCGAAGCGATCGTCGGTCTCTTCGTAGCGATCCCCGTAATCGTCGAGGCCCCTCGTGGCCCCAGCGCCGGGCGCGTCGTCATCGAGCATGTTCGCGGCCACGATGCCGGTGCCGGGAACGAGGAGCGCGAGCGACGCGAAGAGTGCGAGAAGGATGTGCATGTGCGGCCTTTCGTCTGCGATAGGGTGCGAGTGCGCGAGTGGTGGCGCTACGCGAGCGCGCCGTCGGTCGTGGTGGGATCCGTGGAGATCTGCTGCGTGGGCGCGGGCGCCTCGGGCTCGCTCGGCAGCTCCTCGAACACCGCGATCGGCTCCTCGGCCTCGCGCGGCTTCAGACAGAGCACGTAGAGGCCGAGCATGAAGGGGGTGAGCACGAGGCCGACGATCCAAAAGCCGGCGAGCTTCGCGCCCTTCACCTCGATGCCCTTGGCGCGTGCCGCGTCGACGAGCATCACGATGGCGATGATGGTGGCCGCGACGAGCGCCGCCGTGAACACGAGACCGAAGATTCCGAGCAGCACGTTGGTGCCGCCGGGCATGCCCATGGGCATACGGTTGAACATGGAAGTCTCCTTCCCAAGGGGCGAAGCCCTTCTTCGCCGTTGGGAGGGAAGTCTGCCGAGCCCTCCTAAAGCCGGCCTAAAGCGACCATGGATGGCACGTTTTCCCTTACGACGTAGACCCACTCTTTCGGTGCACCTCGCTTCGTTTGGGCCGTGGACCCACTTTTTCGGTGCACGAGTGCACCGAAAAAGTGGGTCCACGGCCCAAGGGTTCGGATGGGTCCACGGCCTAAGGGTTCGGATGGGCGAGCGGCGTAAAAGGACGTCAGTCTTCCTGCTGGACTTTGATGGTTTCGGCGATGGCGCAGGCGAAGGCCACGATCGCGAGGCCGAACGAGATGAAGAGCCAGATCTCCGGGCTGAAGCCCTGGCGCGTGACCTCGGCGCCGCCCACGTAGGAGAGATAGCCGGCGAGACCCTCGTGCACCTCGGCGAAGTGCGCGAAGAAGGCGGAGCCGGAAACCGGCGCGAACACCCACGACGTCGCGCACGCGGCGATCGTGAACGCCGAGCCCCACGCCATGAAGCGCCTGAGCTGCTG
>CANPVI010000068.1 GCA_947581665.1 uncultured Atopobiaceae bacterium
CCTCGCTCTCCTGCTCGTCGTCGCCCTCGGTGAAGGCGTCTGGGTCATCCGCGAAGAGCGCGTCGACCTCGCCCGCGAGGTGGAGGCGCGCCTCCTCGAGGCAGCGATCGCAGGTGCCCACGAGCTCGGCCTCGACGCTTCCCATCGCGAGGATGGTCTGCCCGGTGTTGGTGATGGTGAGGTCGTAGGCGATGCCCTCGGGCGCGCTGAAGACGCGATCGCCCACCACGAAGCCATCGACCGCGAGCACGCCCTCCACGTCGAGGGCGCTCCCCGCCTCGGCGAGCTTCGCGTCGAGGCGAACCTTCAGGGTCTCCGCCAAGGTCCTACCAGCCCTGACCGCGATCGTAGGAGCTCTGTTGCGTGAGCGTGGCGCGACAACTCGAGACCGACGACACCACGGAATTCAGGTTCTCCTCGAGACGCGTGAGCAGGCTCTCGACGTACTCCTCCGCGTTGTAGCGGGTGTCGCGTTCGTAGGCCTGGGCCTGATTGCGCACTTCCTCTGCCTGCTGGTTGGCCAGGCGCACGATCTCCTGGTCGCTTGCGAGGATGAGCGCCTGCTGCTGGGCGTCGCTGATGATCGAATCCGCCTGCTGTTCGGCGTGGGCGAGGATCTCGGCCTCGGCCTTGCGCACGCGACGCGCCTCTGTGAACTCGCGATCGAAGAGATCGCGGATCTCATCGGTGATGGCAAAGATGTCTTCGGGGTCGACCTGCTTGCGGCCGCCACCGCCGAAGACGGGCTTGGCGTCCTCCACGAGGTCGTCGAGATCCTGAAGCAGGTTTTCCAGCTCTTCACCCGGCTGCATTTTTGCTCCTTTCAAGCGAGCTGGGACGTGCCCGCGCAAAGCGTTGCGCACGTACGCCGCCATACTAGCATGCAGTCCAAGAACGATGAGGTAGAAGCCCTATGGGCGGACGCTTCGCAACCTTTCGAGCACGCAGGCGGGCACGAACGGTGAGACATCGCCGCCGAGATTCGCGATTTCGCGTATCACCGAGCTCGAAACGAAGCCGTATTTCGGCTTGCTCATCACGAAGACGCTCTCGATGTCGCCCGCGAGGATCTGGTTCATCGCGGCCTGCTGGAGCTCGTATTCGAAGTCCGCCGCCTCGCGAAGGCCCTTCACGACCGCCTGCGCGCCCACCTCGTGGCAGAAGTCCACGAGAAGCCCCTCGAGAGGCGCCACCTCCACGTCGCGAAGCCCGGCGCCATCGAGCGATTCGCGCACGAGCGCCACGCGTTCCTCAAGCGTGAACGTGGTGCCCACACCGCGCTTCTTCGCGGATGAGGCCACCGCCACCACCACATGGGGCGCAATGCGACGCGCACGGGAGATGACGTCGATGTGGCCGAGCGTCACGGGATCGAACGTGCCCGGTACCACGACTTTTTCGATGCCGTCATGCGTCATGCGAGCCTCCTCGGGAAGCGCTGGGATGAGCGGGCGCCGCCCCATCGTAGCGCCAGAGATCGATCGCGCTCTGGGCGATCGCACGCTCGCGGACCTTCGAGACGCCATCGTCGGCGAGCCGATCCCCATCGAGGCCCCGAGCCTTCTCGGCGCGCTCGTGCACCACGAGGGCCCCCTCGGCGAGCATCCCCCTCTCGGCGAGCATCGCGACGAGCTCCCCGAGGTGCGCGGGCGAGGTCCTGTACGGAGGATCGAGGAGCACGATGTCGAAGGGCCCCGCCGTGAAATCCGATCTCTCGAGCACGGCCCATGCATCGCCCACGACGACCCGCGCACACGCACCGAGCTCGCGCACGTTGCGCTCCACGACGCGAGCCGCCTTCTGGCTCCTGTCGATGAAGAGCGCTCGCTCGGCGCCCCTCGAGAGGAGCTCGAGCCCGAGCGCGCCCGATCCGGCGAAGGCATCGAGCACGCGCGCCCCTTCGAGATCCAGCCCGCGGGCTGAGAGGACCATCGAGGCGAGGCTCTCGCGAAGCCGATCGGTGGTCGGCCGCGTCTGCGTGCCCTCAGGGGCGAGGAGCCGCCGACCCCTCCATCTGCCACCGACGATGCGCACTAGCCGTCGCTTCTCGAGAGTCGCGATCCGTAGCGCTCGCGCACCTCGGATACGAGGAGGGCGATGTCCGGATCCACAAGCGAGGGATCGTCGCGAAAGATCCGCTCCGCATCCGCGTGCGCGCTCTCCACGAGGTCGCGATCGGAGATGAGGTCGACGAAGCGAAACGTCACGTCGCCCGATTGCCGGTATCCGAGCACCTCGCCCTCATGGCGGAGCCTGAGGTCGAGCTCGGCGAGCTCGAAGCCATCCGAGCTCTCCACCAAGGCTCGGAGGCGCTTCTGGGTGTCCGAGCCCCGCTTCGCGCGCGTGACGAGGAGCGCGCGCCCGGGGATGGAACCACGCCCCACGCGACCGCGGAGCTGATGCAGCGTGGCAAGGCCGTAGCGATCGGCGTCGAGCACGACGATCACGGACGCATTGGGCACGTCCACCCCCACCTCAACCACGGTCGTGCACACGAGGATGTCGATCTCGCCCGCGCGCATCGATGCCATGACCTCGTCCTTCTCCTGCGCCGAGAGGCGCCCATGGAGGAGCGCGACGCGACGCGTCGGGAACACGCTCTGCGTGATCTCGGCGAATATCGCCTTCGCGGACGCGAGCTTTCCCGCGGCCTCGCCCGCCACGTCATCGAGCGCGCTTCCCGTATCCGCCTCGTCCACGAGCGGGCACACGACATAGGCCTGCTGGCCCGCGGACACCGCCTCGTCGACCGTTCGCCATGCGTCATCCACCCGCGCCCAGGAGAGCACCTTGGTGGTGACCCCCGCTCCCCTCACGGGACGCTCCGACATCGAGGAGACCGCCACGTCCCCGTAGAGCGAGAGCGCGAGCGTGCGCGGGATGGGCGTGGCCGTCATGGAGAGCACGTCGGGCGCCTCTCCCTTGCCGGCGAGGGCTTGGCGCTGGTTCACGCCAAATCGATGTTGCTCGTCCACCACCACGAGCGAGAGTCGGGGGAAGGCGAGGTCGCCGGAGAGGAGCGCCGTGGTGCCGAAGACCACGTCCACCTCGCCGGCGAGGAGCGCCTCTGCGGTCTGCGCACGTTCGTCTTTGGGCGTCTTCGAGGTCACGATGCGCCAGCGGACCCCCGCACGATCGAAGACCGGGCCCAGACTCGCCGCGTATTGCGATGCGAGCACCGAGGTCGGTGCCATGATCGCCGCCTGGCAGCCCGAATCCGCGGCCGCCGCGCACGCGATCGCGGCAACGGCCGTCTTGCCCGTGCCCACATCGCCTTGGAGCAGACGATTCATCGGCTCGCCCGAGGCCATGTCGGCGAGTATCTCGTGCGTCGCATGCTCTTGGTCGGAAGTGAGCGCGAAGGGGAGGCTCTCGCGAACGGCCTGCTCGCGAGGCCCGTTCGTGAGATGGGAGATGCCCGTGAGGGCGCCCGGCGCCTGTGCCTTGCGAAGGCGCAGGCCCACTTGCAGGCAGAGGAGCTCATCGAAGGCGAGACGCCTTCGCGCGCGCTCGGCCGAGGCGAGGCTCGCGGGAAAATGCGCCTCGCGAAGCGCGGCCGCCTCGCCCATGAGCCCATGGGAGGCCACGAGCCGCGCGGGCATGAAGTCCACCACATCGCCCACGTCCGCGAGTGCGGATGAGAGGATCCGCCTGATCCACGCCTGGGAGAGGCCCTCGGTCGTGGCGTGCACGGGCATGATGCGCGCGTACGTCTCCGCGGCGTCCCCAGCCGATCCCAGCACCTCGTGGAAGACCGGGGTCATCGTGAGATAGCCGTAGGAGAAGCCGATCTTCCCGGAGACCGCGAGCACGTCGCCCTTCTTGAGGGAATCCTTGAGCCACGGCTGCCTGAAGAAGGAGATGCGAAGCACACCCGTCGCGTCCACGAGGAAGACCTCGACGATCGCGAGGCGGGGGCGCGGGCGTTTGAGGGTCACGCGATCGATGGTGGCCACGATGGTCGCACTTTGCCCCACCGTCGCATCGCCGATGGTGCTCACCTGCGTGAAATCGAGGTAGCGCGTGGGTGCGTGCAGGAGCAGGTCGCGCACGGTGTGGATGCCGAGGCGCTCCAGGTACTCGCCGCGCTTGCCCCTCGCGAAGCGCAGTCCGCTCGCGGGCGACGAGAGCGACGCCGTTGCCGAGAGGCGCGGGTGGGCCAGGGGAACCGCCAACGCGTGCGCGCTCAAGGGCGCGACCTATTCGATGGAGAAGATGATCGGATAGAGCGGTTGCTCGCCTCGGTGCGGATCCATCTCGAGATCGGGTTCCTCGTCCTCGATCTTGCCGCAAAGCGCCTCGAAGCGATCCTCGGGCATGTCCGCGCCGGCGAGGATGGTGAGCGTATCGCCCTCGTTGGCGTCTTGCATCTTCTTCACGAGCTCGAGCGTGACCTCCTCGACGGTTGTGCCCACGACGGTGATGTCACCGTCCTGGATGCCCATGACGTCGCCCTTCTTGATGGGCGTGCCATCCGCCGCCTGGGAATCGCGAATCGCCTCGGTGACCTCGCCGTCGTGGATCTCGGAGATGGCCTCGTTCATGGCGTCCGCGATGGTGTCGACGTCCTTGTCGTTCTCCACCACGAACATGGCCGCGAACGCCTGCGGGACCGTCTTGGTGGGCACGACCGTGACCTTGCAGTCCTCCACCGCCGAGGCCGCCGCCTCGGCCGCCATGCGGATGTTGCCGTTGTCGGGCAGGACGATCACGTTCTTCGCGTTCGTCTTCTCGATGGCGCCGAGGATGTCCGCCGTGGAGGGGTTCATGGTCTGGCCACCCGAGACCACCTGGTCGACGCCGAGCGACTTCAGGATGTCCGCCTCGCCGGAGCCCGCGGCCACCGCCACGAAGCCGAGCTCCTTCTTATCGGTCTTCTTCGCGGGGATCTCCATCACGTCCTCGTGCACCTGCGCAGCCGCCTCGGCGTCGCGCGCGAGGATGGCCGTGCGCTCCTTGCCCTCGAGGTCCATGTTGTGCACGAACACTTCGAAGATCTGCCCCTCTTGGAGCATGTGGTGGAGCACCTTGTCAGGCTCGTTGGAGTGGACGTGGATCTTGTAGTCGGGGAACGACCCCACGAGGAGCTCGCAATCGCCCATCGAGGCGAGGAAGTCGAGGTTCTTCTTCTGGTCGAAGTCCTCGTGGTCGGCCTTGAAGAGGAACTCGGTGCAATAGCGATACTTCGAGCCCTCCCAGTCGTCGTTGATCACGAAGTGGACGTTCTTCGCCACCTGGGCCTTCGCGTTCTCGTGCGAGGAGGTGTCCACCGTGGTCTGGAAGTCGCGCACCGTGCCACAGTCGCCGAGCGCGGCGTTCACGAAGGCCTCGAAGAAGACGGCGAATCCGAAGGCGCCGCTGTCCACGACGCCGTTTTCCTTCAGCACGGGGAGGAGGTCGGGCGTGCGCGCCACGGATTCATAGGCCTGGGTCACGAGCTCCTTCAGCGCGTCGTCCAGCCCCACCTTGGACTTCGCGAGGTCGTCCGCCTTCGCGGAGAGATCGGAGACGACGGTGAGGATCGTGCCCTCCACGGGCTTGCGGACCGCCTGGAACGCGACCTTCTTCGCGCGGCGCGCGCAGGCGGCGAAGTCCTCGGTGGTAAGGGGATCGTCCTTCACGTCGACGACGCCCTCGGCGAAGCCACGCAGGATCTGGCTCGTGATGACGCCGGAATTGCCGCGCGCGCCCATGAGCGACCCATGGGTGATGGCCTTGGCCACGTCGGCCATGGAGGCGTCGGCGGGAAGGGCCTCCACGTCGGACACCACGGTCTTCAACGTGAGGCTCATGTTGGTACCCGTATCGCCGTCGGGCACGGGGAAGACGTTGAGCTTGTTGATCTCCTCGGCCCGATCGGCCACGGCTTTGGCCGCAATGGGGAAGCAGCGGCGGATCACGTCAGCAATCATGGGTGATGACTCCCGTCTGGAAGCGGACGCCTGCTAGCGGGCCCGGATGTCCTCGATGAAGACGCGCACCTCGGCGTCCTTGATCTCGGCGATGGTCTTGAGCACGAAGCTCACCGTGCTCTTGAGGTTCTCGGTCACCTGGCGCATGTTCACTTGGGAATTCACGACCACGTGGAGGATGACGACGATCTTCCCGTCCTCGACCTTGACCTCGATGCCCTTCCTGAGGGTCCGAAGCGAGAGCAGATCGACGATGTGCTGTTGGTCGTCGGTGTAGGCCATGCCCACGACGCCATAGCACTCCATGGCCGCATAGCCGGCGAGATCGGCGATGACCTCGTTGGACACTCGCAAGGTTCCAGGTACAGACATAGCCCTGTCCTCCCGCTCCCTTGGAAGCGTCGTGCCGCCCGAGGCGGCCGGCGCCCACTCGATCGAACGTTCAAAGTATACCCACAGAACGCGCACGCACCGACGCCTTTCGAGGTTCGGTTTTCCGAAGGCTGTGCTATAGTTTCCGGGTTCTACGAATGACCGCACTTCCCTAAGGGAGATAGTCTTATGTCGAAAGTCTGCGAGATCTGCGGCAAGCACCCCGTGGCCGGCCGCTCAGTGAGCCACTCCCATCGTGTGACGAACCGTGCGTTCCGCCCGAACATCCAGCGCGTGACCATCGTGCAAAACGGCCGCAAGCGCAAGATGAACGTCTGCACGCGTTGCCTGAAGAAGGGCAATCTCCAGCGCGGCTAGCTCGCGGTTCTTTTTAGCTGCTTCGGGCACTGGGGCTCTCGGCTCCGGTGCCCTTTCGCGTGCGCGACCTCCCTCGGCCCACGCCACGCCGTCTTGCTATATCGCCTCGTTGAGGACCACGAGGCACCGCCCCGTCGCGCAGGAGACCCGCGCTCGGGGCTTTTCGATGACATTCGAGACGCCGAGGTCCGAGAGGGCCTCGAGGCGATGCCGGTCGAGGTTCCACGTGAAGCCGTGCTCGGAGACGGTGGTGGCCCTCTCGAGGGCGAGCACGGAGAGGGTCTTGCCCACATCGGCCTCGCCGAATTCCACGTGATCGCGCGCTTCCGGGGCGAGGAGCCATGCGCGAAACGCATCCTCCACGATGATCGGCTGGAGGCCCGCATGGGCGGCGAGCGTGCCGATCACCCCGAGCTGATGGTCGAGCCGACCTCCCGTCACACAGGTGACGCAGCAGGTTCGCGGCCCCATCGACGTCGCGCGCTCCGCGGCGACGTCAAGCGCGAGGGCGAGATCGGTCTGGTCCTTGTGGGAGGGCCGAAGAAGCTCGAAGCTCGATCGATCCTCGGCCCAGACGCGCGCCTCATCGCCCACGGAATCAGAATCCCCCACATAAGCCCAGGGAGCCACGCCGGCCGCCTCGAGCACCTCGGCGCCGCGATCGACGGCGACGACTCGATCCGCATGCTCGGCGAGGAACCGTACGAGCTCGGGCGAGCTCGGCTCCGGGGATCCCCCCACGAGGAGGAACCCGAAACGCCCCCACGCGCCAGCCCACGTGCCGCCTTGCTCGCCCACGATCGCTCCTTCCCCTCCTCGCCTCACGTCGCAAGTTTCCCACAGTCGTGCCATCGCGCGCGCTTTCGGATTAGACTTCTTCCCCGCGTCCCCGCCGAAAGGAAACCCATGGCCCGCTACGACTATCGCTGCCCCGCCTGCCACCACGTCTTCGAAGTGGAACACGGCATGAACGAGAAGCCCAAGGTCGTGTGCCCCGAATGCGGTACGGAGGCCTCACGCGTCTTCGAGGCCACGGGCATCACCCTGAAGGGTTCCGGCTTCTACAACACCGATATGCGCCAAAGCCAGGGGAGCCAAAGCTCGAGCACACCCCATCCCGCAGTCGATTCTGCGAGTTCCAAGGCCCAGGAGCGCGCCACCTCAAAGGGCTCCTCGGGCTCCTCGGGCTCCTCAAGCTCCTCGGGC
>CANPVI010000069.1 GCA_947581665.1 uncultured Atopobiaceae bacterium
ACCTATGCCAAGCGCGTCTACCGGCAAGGCTCCACCCGCTTCTCGCAGGCGCTTTCGTCCGCGGGCCCGGACGTGGCCTACAACATCGTCCTCCAAACGGGCGGCGGGCTCGTGGAGGGCGAGCGCTACGTGAGCGCCTTCACGCTTCCCGCCCGCGCCCACGCCGTCGTGGCCACGCAGGCCCCCACCTGCGTCTTCAAGTGCGAGCACGGGCGCGTGAGCGTGCAGGAGTGCCGCATCTCGGCAGGCGAGGGCGCCACCTTCGAGTTCTACCAGGATCCCCTCATCCCCTACGAGCGCGCGCGCCTTCGCCAAAAGACCACGATCGACCTCGCGGCCGGGGCGCGCTGCCTTGTCTTCGACGGCGTCACCGGCGGGTGGTCGCCGGATGGCGCGCCCTTCCGCTACGGCGATCTCCTCCTCTCGACCGAGGTGCGTCGCGAGGGGAGGATCCTGCTCATCGACCAGCTACTTTTGGAGCCCGGCGAGGTCGCGCTCGAAGGGCTCGGCTACTTCGAGGGCTTCACGAACCTCGATTCCGCGATCCTCGTCGACGAGGAGGTGGACGAGGCGTTCATCTCGGGCGCGCGCGAGGAGGTGGGCGCCTTCCTCGCCTCGAGTGGCGTGGGAGAGGAGAAGACGAGGTTCGGCATCAGCGCCATGGAGGGGGGCGGCTGCGTCCTTCGCATACTCGGCACGAGCGCGGCCGCGAACCGCGAGGCGGCGCTCGCGTTCTCCGAGTGTTGGCGCGCCGCTCGCGGCTTCCAGGAGCTGCACCTGCGCAGAAACGACACGCGCCGGGCGTAGGGCGCGAGCGCTACCATCGTGGCCCACGTCCCCCACGAGGAAAGCGAGGCCATGGCGTTGCGTCCCGGCTCCCCCGACCACAACCTCTTCAGCGCCGAGGAGGCGCGCGTGCTCGCGGCCAACGCGCCCCTCGCGGCGAGGGTGCGCCCTAAGACGCTTGACGCCTTCGTCGGCCAGGAGGAGGCCGTGGGCGAGGGCTCGTGGCTTCGTCGCGCGATCGAGCACGACGCGCTCTTCTCGGTGATCCTCTTCGGGCCCGCGGGCACCGGCAAGACGACGCTCGCGCGCATCGTCGCGCACACCACGGACGCCGCGTTTGTCGAGGTGTCCGCCGTCACGGGCACCGTGAAGGACCTTCGCGCCGAGATCGACGCGGCCAAGGAGCGCCTCCTCGCCACGGGCAGGCGCACGATCCTCTTCGTGGACGAGATCCACCGCTTCAACCGCTCGCAGCAAGACGCCCTCCTGCACGCGGTGGAGGACCGCACCGTCATCCTCATCGGCGCCACGACGGAAAACCCGTACTTCGAGGTGAACAGCGCGCTTCTCTCGCGCTCGCGTGTCGTGGAGCTGAAGGCCCTCTCAGACGACGCCATCCGCTCGATCGTGCGGGAGGCCGCAGCCTCGCCGAAGGGCCTCGATGGCGCCTTCGCGCTCACGGATGACGCGGTGGACGAGATCGTGACGCTCGCGGCGGGCGACGCGCGCGCCGCCCTCACCACGCTCGAGCTCGCAGCCCAGCTCGCGAGCCCCGATGGATCGCTTGCGCCAGAGGCGATAGCGCCCATACGGATCGGCGCGAAGGAGGTCCTCGAGGCCAACCCTCGCCGCGGCCTCCCCTTCGACAAGGGCGGCGACTATCACTACGACGTGGTCTCCGCGTTCATCAAGTCCATGCGCGGCAGCGACCCCGACGCGGCGCTCTACTGGCTCGCGCGCATGATCGAGGGAGGGGAGGATCCGCGCTTCATCGCGCGGCGCATCCTCATCTGCGCCTCGGAGGACATCGGCAACGCCGATCCCCAGGCCATCCTCGTGGCCGAGGCGGCGTTCAAGGCCGCGGAGGTCATCGGATATCCCGAGTGCCGCATCAACCTCGCGCAGGCCGCCGTCTACCTTGCCCTCGCGCCGAAGTCGAACGCCGTCGTGCGCGGCATCGACGCCGCGCAGAAGGAGGTGCGCGAGGGAGGCAGGCGCGAGGTGCCCGACCCGCTCAGGGACCGCCATCGCCCCGGCTCGGAGAACTACGGACGCTACCTCTACCCCCATAGCTTCCCCGGTGGCTGGGTGGAGCAGCGCTACCTTCCCGAGGGCCTCGAGCGCGGCGCCTTCTGGCAGCCCACGGAGCGAGGTTGGGAGGCGTGGCGCGAGGAGGCCACGAGCCGAGATCGCGCTGAGCGACAGGACGGGCAACCTTAAGCTCCCTCCGCCTGCTTCGCGCGGGCCGCATGAGGGTACACTCTGAGATGCGTGTGCTTTTCGTGGTCGCGCGGGCGGCCCCAAGAGCCAAGGAGAGACCTATGGAAATGAACATCGTGCTCGTCGTGTTCCTCTGCATCCTCGCGGCGGCGTGCGTGTGGGTGGCCGTCGAGGGCGCCCTCATCATCCGCAAGCTGCGCAAGAAGGTGGACGGCCTCACCGACCAGCTGGGCACGTCGCTCGAGAAGGTGGATAGCATCCTCGCGAACGCCGACCAGACGATTAGCGACCTGCGTCCCACCGTCCAGGCGCTGCCGGGCGTCGTGGATCACGTCGATCAGACGATCGACGCCCTGAAGGGCGACCTCACCACCGTGGACACGATCCTCTCCGACGTGAGCACCATCTCCGGCACGGCGCTCCACGCCACCAACGCCATCTCCAAGGGCGCCTCGCAGGCCTCCACGGCCGTTGGTGGCGCGGTGGCGAAGATCGGCAAGGCGGTCTCTGACAAGATCGCCCCCAAGAAGAAAGCTCCCGCGCTCCAGGAATCCGCGGCGAAGGTGGCCGTGGAGGAGAAGGCCGCCGAGGTGGCGGACGCGATGGGCGTAGAACTTCCCCCCGAGCCGAGCGCCTCCGACGACACCGGCTTCTTCACGTATCCCACGGAGGATGCGTCCGCGAGCGACGCCACCGACGCCGCCTGAGACGCACCCTTGCGAGCGCGCGTGGCGCGTGGCTCGTCCACCCCATCGAGCAAAGGCAGGAAAGCGCCATGACAAAGAGCATCGTCAAACTCAGCGTGCCCGCCGAGCCTCGGTTCGCACGATCCATTCGCATGCTCGCGGCCAACCTCGCGGTGGTCGCGGGCCTCTCGATCGACGACGTCGAGGACGTGCGAATGGCCGCCGAGGAGGGCTTCGTCTACGCGTCCGCCACCACGGATGACGCGCTCGAGGTGACCTTCGGGGTGAGCGAGGGCGAAGTCGACATGGCGTTCAGCCTCGGAGATCGCGAGCCCCAGGCCGAGCAGTACGCGCCGGGCTCCTTCTCCTACGTCGAGCTCATCCTCGCCGCCGTGAGCGATGAGTACGAGGTCGACGATGAGGCCGGCACGCTCCGCGTGACGAAGCGCACCCTTACCGACGACGAGCTGGGAGTGGACAGTGAGCTCGTCTGAGCCCTCCGTGAGCGCAACCAAGGGCGTCCACGCCCGCAGGGTCTCGGCCGCCTCGGGCCGGGGCAAGCTGGCGTGGGATAAGGAGCGCACCCGCGAGCTCTTCCGCCTCTTCAAGGAGAAGGGCGACGAGGACGCGCGTGCCCAGCTCATCGAGAGCCACTTGAACCTCGTACGATTCCTCGCGAGCAGCTACAAGAATCGCGGCGAGCCCTTGGACGACCTCATCCAAGTGGGCTCCATTGGGCTCATCAAGGCGATCGATCGCTTCGACCCCGAGCGCGGCCTCGAGTTCACGACGTTCGCCACCCCCACCATCACGGGCGAGATCAAGCGCTACTTCCGCGATAAGGGCTGGAGCGTGCGCGTGCCGAGGCGCCTCCAGGAGCTCTCCAAGAAGGTGAACCAGACCACCGACGAGCTCACCGCCGTGCTCAAGCGCTCGCCCACCGTGGACGAGATCGCCGCGGCGCTCGGCGTGAGCGTGGACGAGGTGCTGGAGGCGATGGAATCCTCCGGCGCCTACAGCTCCGTGCCGCTCGAGGCGGGGGGGGCGGAGGATGACGATTCGCCTGCCGTGATCGATCGCTACGCCACGGAAGACGAGGAGCTCGAATCCATCGACGAGCGCCTCGTCATCGAGGAGACCATCAAGTCCTTCTCGCCGCGCGAGCAGGAGGTCATCCGCATGCGCTTCGTCGACAACCTCACGCAGGTGGAGATCGCCCGCAAGCTCGGCGTCTCGCAGGTGCAGGTGTCGCGCTTCTTGCGTCGCACGCTGAAGAAGGTGAAGGATCGTCTCGATCCCGACGGCGCGATGTCGTAGGGCGAGCTCGGGGGAGCCATGGTTCGGGAGACGGGGAGAGAAGGGCGCGCCCAGCTCGCTGAGGACGCGCGCAACCGCCGGCGCCTCGTGCGCATCGGCATCGTGATGGGTGCCATCGCGATCTTCGCCTCCGTGCTCTACGCCCTCGGTTTCCTTCTCCCCACGCTGGAATTCCTCGCGGTGGGCTGCGTCGTCGGCTTCATCATGAGCCCCATCGTGAACTGGCTCGAGGATCGCAAGGTCGGCCGTCCCATCGGCGCCATCATCGCCCTCGTGGTGATCGTCGGTGTCGTGGTGGGCACGCTCGCGATCCTCGGGCCGATCACCATCGAACAGCTCGTGAGCCTCCTTCGGAAAGTGCCGGACTACCTCTCCGAGGCCGAGCATTGGCTCACCGCGCAGGTGCAGGCGCTCGCCTCCGACGGCTTCGGCGGCATCGAGCAGAACATCCAGGCCCTCGTGGACTACATCACGTCCTCCACCTCGAAGCTCGCGAACGACCTCCTCGCCCAGATCTCGGGTGGCCTCTTGCCCAACATCATGGGCTTCGCAAACGGCGTGATGATGTTCTTCCTCGGCCTCATCCTCGCGTACTGGCTCGCGGTGGACTATCCGCGAATCTTCAAGGAGCTCGCCATCATCACCGGTCCCGAGCGCCAGGAGGACGTGACGCTCCTCTTCGCGGTGCTCTCGCGCTCCGTGGGCGGCTACATGAAGAGCGTGGTCATCACGAGCGTGATCGACGGCGTGCTCTCGGGCCTCGGCTTCTGGCTCGTCGGCCAGCCCTACGCCATGCTCATGGGCATCCTCACGGCCGTCCTCCACGTGATCCCCGTGGTGGGGCCCATCATCTCGGCGGCGCTCGCCACGGTGACTGCGCTCACGGTGAGCCCCTTCTGCGCCTTCTGGACGCTCATCATGGCGATCATCGCGGAGAACATCACCGACAACATCATCGGGCCCGTGGTCATGCGCTCCACCGTCTCGGTGCACCCCGCGTTCTCGCTCCTCGCCATCGTCGTGGGTTCCACGCTCGGCGGCCCCGTGGGCATGATCATCTCCATCCCCATCTCGGCCGCCATCAAGGGCGTCTTCATCTACTACTTCGAGACGCGCACGCACCGCCAGCTCGTGTCCTACGACGGCGCCATCTTCCAGGGCACGCCGTTCCGCCATCCCGATGGCTCGCCCGCGCCCTCCTTCGACGCCCTCGACGACGACAACTTCTTCGCCACCTCGCGCCTCATCCCCGAGGAGGATTCGAAGCGCGTGCAGGTGAAGGCGCAAAAGCGTCCCGCCAACTCCGAGGTGCACATCTCCGACCTCATCCGCCGCCACGCAGACGAGGCGCGCTCGATCTTCGATCGCGCCCGCGACGAGGAGCGAGAGGATGCCGCCGTGGCCAACGGCGAGCCCGTGGCCCCCGCAAGCGAGGCCCCGTGCCGCACTTCGCGCGCGGACGACGAGGCCGATGCCCTCATCGAGGACGCCGAGCAGGCCCTTCGCGATCGTCGCCGTGCCGCGAAGCGCGCAAAGAAGAAGCAGGACAAGACCGATAAGCAGCAGCGCAAGGCGAAGCGGCTTACGGAGGAGCCCATCATCGTCGACGTGGACGAGGATGACATCCCGAACGATCAAGGCGAGCTCCGCTCCCAGGCCTTGAAGAAGCGCCAGCGCGATGCCGCAGAGCGCACGGATGGCCTAAGCTAAGGGGTTGTGCGCGTGCGGCCCCGCCGGCCGCGTGCGCGCCCAGACGATCACACCCCGCTCCGATTGGGAGATGCCATGGCCCCTGCCGCGCCCACCCCCTCAAGCACCGCCGAGATCCGCTCCGCCTTCCTCGACTTCTTCGCCGAGAAGGGCTGCAGCGTCTGGCGCTCGTCCTCGCTCATCCCCGAGGATCCGTCGCTCCTCGTGACGAACGCGGGCATGAACCAGTTCAAGTCCTACTACCTCGGCACGAAGACGATGGATTCCATCGGCGCGGCGTCCTGCCAGAAGTGCCTGCGCACCAACGACATCGACGTGATCGGCCTCGATGGGCGCCACCTCTCGTTCTTCGAGATGCTCGGCAACTTCTCCTTCGGCGGCTACGGCAAGCGCGAGGCCTGCGAGTGGGCGCTCGAGTTCGTGTGCGACTACCTGAGGCTCCCCAAGGATCGCCTCTACTGCACCGTCTTCACCGACGATGACGAGTGCGAGGAGATCTGGAGGGAGCTCGGCATCGAGGCGAGCCACATCTCGCGCCTCGGCGAGGAGGACAACTTCTGGGCGGCCGGCCCCACCGGCCCCTGCGGCCCGTGCTCCGAGATCTACTACGACCAAGGCCCCGAGGTGGGCTGCGGCAGGCCCGAGTGCGCGCCCGGCTGCGATTGCGATCGCTTCCTCGAGTTCTGGAACCTCGTCTTCACGCAGTACGACCGCCAGGAGGACGGTACGCTCGTCGACCTGCCGCACAGAAACGTCGACACCGGCATGGGCCTCGAACGCATCGCGGCCATCATGCAGGGCAAATCCTCGAACTACGACGGCGACATCCTCTCCTCGCTGATCGAGCTCGGCGAGCGCAAGAGCGGCGCGCGCTATGGCGAGCGCGAATCCACGGACGTGTCGCTGCGCATCATCGCCGACCATACCCGCGCCGTCTCGTTCATGATCGCGGACGGCATCCTTCCCTCGAACGAGGGTCGCGGCTACATCCTGCGCCGCCTCCTTCGCCGCGCGATCTTCCATGGGCGCATGCTCGGCATCGAGGGCGCCTTCGTGGGCGAGTTCGCCACGCTCGTGCGCGAGCTCATGGGCGACGTGTACCCCGAGCTCAAGGATAACGAGGCGCTCGTGCAGGGCACGATCGCGGCCGAGGAGGAGCGCTTCTCCAAGACCCTCGAGACCGGTCGGAGCTACCTCATGGACGCCATGGCCTCGCTCTCCGCGGGCGACGCGATCTCCGGCGAGACGGCCTTCACGCTCCACGACACCTACGGCTTCCCCGTCGACCTCACGCGCGAGATCGGCGAGGGCAAGGGGCTCACGGTGGACATGGAGGGCTTCGAGGCCCTCATGGAGGCGCAGCGCGCGCGTGCGCGTTCGGCGCTCGCCACGGAGGATGACGCGTGGAGCGGCCTCGACCTTTGGACGGGCCTCGCGGATGAGCTCGGCCAGACGGTCTTCACGGGCTACGAGGACGTGGTGGCGGACGGGCTCACCGTGCGCTCGATCGTGGCCGCGGGTGAGCGCGTGGAGCGCGCGGGCGCGGGCTCGGAGGCGGAGGTCGTGCTCGACGCCACGCCCTTCTACGCCGAGAAGGGCGGCCAGGTGGGAGACGAGGGGCTCCTGCTCGCGGATGGCCTTCGCTTCGTCGTGGACGACTGCCAGGTGCGAGGCGACGGGCTCACGTCGCACATCGGGCGCGTGGAGGAGGGCGACCTCTTCGTCGGCCAGACCCTCCGCGCGGTGGTGGACGTGGAGCGTCGCGAGCTCATCCGCAGGAACCACACCGCAATGCACCTCCTCGACAGCGCGCTTCGCCAGGTGCTCGGCGAGCATG
>CANPVI010000070.1 GCA_947581665.1 uncultured Atopobiaceae bacterium
GCCGTGCAGCCTTTGAAGCACGCCTTCCCCCAGCTCGTGACATCGCCCCAGATGAGGGCCTCCTCCAGCGAGGTGCATCCCTCGAAGGCGGAATCGGGGATGACGGTGAGCGAGCTCGGCAAGCTGATGGACGCGAGGGCCGTGCATCCCTTGAACGCCGATGGTCCGAGCTCGACTATATCCGGCCATATGGTTATGTCCTCGAGGTTCGTGCAGCCCTCAAAGGCGCTCGCACCGATCTTCGTCACTGGATGGCCGTCTATTTCGGAGCTGATGGAGACATACGAATCGCTGCCCACGTATTTGGTGATGGTGACGTTGCCCTCGTCGTCGATGGCGTACTGGAGCCCGTCTTCTCCCCCCGTCTTACCCGCATCGCTCGAGGTTCCGGAGCTTTGCTCGACAGCGTCCTCTTCGGTCTCGACCTCTTCCTCCTCCATCTCGACTTCAGCCGCGGAAGAGGGGGCGGTCGCGACTCCGTATTCCGTGATGACGACGCGATCCTCCTTGGGGAAGCTCTCGCCAGCCTGGAACTCCGCATCGCCCTTGATCGAGATGCGCATGACGCTGCCGACGCTCGCTCCCGCCGTGTTGGGGACTTCGATGACCATGACGTCCTCGAAGCCGAGCTCCTCGAAGATGCCGGCCACATCCGAAGCGGGTTGCCCGACGTAATCGGACGCCCCCTCGGGCACGGTGATCACGCCGGGGTTATAGAGGAGCGCGACCGCGATGATGATGACGGCCGCGAGGGCCACGATCGCGACGATGATCACGGTCCTGTACTGGCGGAGCCTCTCGATGGGGGCAAGTGTCTCGACGGACGAGGATCCCGGCTCTTCGCTGGGCTCTTCGCTGGGCTCTTCGCTGGGCTCTTCGCTGGGCTCTTCGCTGGGCTCTTCGCTGGGCTCTTCGCCGGGCTCTTCGCCGGGCTCCGCAACGGTGCCATCGGGCGGCATTGCGCCTTCAGGGGGTTCTACGCCATCCGTCGCGATCTCTTCGTCGGCGCCTGCAACGACTCCGGACCTTGCATCGTCCGTGGTCTCCCCATCGGCGGTTTCAGCCTCAAGGGACTCCGCGACCTCGGTCTCCACCTCTATCTCGCCAGCAGCGAGAGCGTCCTTTCGCGGTTCATCCGGCTCAGGGTGGTCCTCTTCCTCCATCGTGTCCGAAGTCTCTTGGCCACTCGGCCGGACGATCTCTTCGGGCTCTTCGAGTCTCACGCCACACCCATTGCAGAAGCGAGCAGTGGGAGGGTTGAGCGTGCCGCACTCCGGGCAGCGGATGACCGAGTTCCCGGCAACGCCCGCGTCCGTCTCTTCCTCAGGTTGTCCCCCAAAAGCTGAAAGTGGCTCGTCCATCGCTCCCCCATCGCAGCGAGCCGCGCGCAAAGGCACACCCATCGCCTGACGAGCGGCTGATATGTCGATCACACCCTACGTGGCGATGACTCGCGATTCATTAGCTGAGAGCTAAAGACATCCGAGCGTATTGGACTTGCTTGGATGTCTAAGATGATGCGGGATGTATCGATGATGACGGAGGGGACTCAATGGCAACCATCAAGATCGTGAGCAACCCCTATCTGAAGAGCAATTCCTTCTACACACTTGAGCACGGTAGTTGGATGGAGATCGGGCCCGGCAACCACCCAAAGGTTCGCCTCCTTGAAACAGCCATCAAGCAAGGGGTCCTCGCCTTCAAGGCGAAGACGATCCTCGATATCATCGTCGACGAATTCGGTAGCGCCACTGAAATGCCGCGGATCGTTTTCGAGGGAACTGATAGCGACTTCGAAGAACTCGAGTCTCTATGCAAGCGCGATTACCACGATCGCATCACCTTGGAAAGATCGCCTCGTCGCCTTCCCGAAGCCCAGGAAGTTCTTCCCCAACTTGTCCGAAATATGGATGCGGCCACGGCACGTCTCGATTCGATGGAGTCGGAGGGTGATGACTGGGCTGAGGGCCTGCTCGATCAAATCCGCCTTTCCTCTACCCCGACGCTCTGCGTACTTGGACACGCGGACGTCGGGAAAGCGGCGTTCGCCAACGCCCTCATCGGCTGCGACTTGATCCCGGACTCTCCTCCGTTGCTCTCCAAAACGTATATTCGCATTCGCAGAACACACGATGCGCAGTTGGGGCGCATGCGCGTATCGCATCAGGACGCCTCGTTCTCTTTCGATTTCGACGAATCGGGCTTGGTAGAAGACTCGGCTCTATTCGTCAAGTCGCCCGCGGATGGTTGCGGCTGGACCTCCGAATTAGAGTCGTGGCTCCTCAGCAGGGATCGAGATGCCGACGAAGGTGACACGCGATCTGTCGCTCAACGGCTACTGGCCCAGCTAGCACCAATACTTGAGAGCGCTTTCGATGAAGCCGGCGGATACGTGGTTGTCGAATGCGACATCCCGCTCGATAGTCCGGATGCGTCGGATTCGAACCTTGATGCGGAAATGCTCTACGTGCCCGACGACGTCGTTGAGTTGTCCAGGCAAGACAGCCGAGATGCCCTTGTGCCTCTGCGGCGACCGAGCGCCATACTGCCGATCTTCGTGTGCGACATGGACGACATGGCGTCGGATCGCACGATGGAGCTCTGCAAGGCAGTCTCCGATTCGACGAACATCGACAAACGGTTCGCCATGATCATCGTCAACGAGCCGCAAGCGCAAGACCTTCCGAATTCCTTCTCCATGCGTTTCGAGACAAGCGTTCTGGGCAGGCCTTTCCCGAAGCTGCTCGATGGGCAGGGAGTGTTCTTCGTTTCGGCTTCCCGTGCGCTGAGGGCAATGGGCGGAGAGCGAACCACTGGATCCGCAACTCAGACTCCAAACGTAGGCATTCCGAAACTCTACCGCTTCGACATACAACCGGATCAACTCAAGGCGAGGGATGTCGAATTCGCAAACATTGACCAGGGAAGCGAACTGGTTGATTGCGGCATGGACACGATCCATCGCGAAGTCGAACGTTACGTAGAGCACTATGCCCCCTACGACATCTGCTCTCGGATTTACAGGGGGCTCTCGATCATCGTTGAGGAGAACGACAAGACAAGCAAAGCCCGCCGCTCGTCGCTCGAAGCCGATTTGAATGACGCGCTCAAGACCCTTGAGGAACATGAGGAAGCCATTCGATCCGAGATCAGCTGCACTGAAAAGCACTGTTGGGAAGAGGCAAAGTCGGGCTATTCAAAGTACATGGACGAAGCCGTTGATGCCGATGAATGGGAAAACGCGGTAGAGGACTTCTACGAAGCGGAGGCCACCGTCCTCCACGAAGTGGCAGATCGATATGGATTGGACGAACAGAAGCACGCCTTTGACGAGAGGCTT
Source organism: uncultured Atopobiaceae bacterium (assembly GCA_947581665.1). Taxonomy (GTDB): domain Bacteria; phylum Actinomycetota; class Coriobacteriia; order Coriobacteriales; family Atopobiaceae; genus CANRLS01. The sequence continues at coordinate 3,341 of CANPVI010000070.1, forward strand.
CGCGCCGTGATGCAAGGCTCTCGCAATCAAGATTCCGCTCCAACCCTAGAGCACAATGCCGGCAACGCATTCTCTGCCGTCCCTAAGTTCATCAATGACATTGCTGGCGTAATGCAGGAGAAGGGGAAGGTCGACAAGCTCCAAGAGAACATTCGCGCGGAAGTTGCGTCCTTGCTCTACGACCAGATCGTCTTCCAGTATCTCGAGAAGGCGAAGAGGGCCTATCGACATGTGGAGGATATTTCCAAAATGTACTGGAAGGCCAAGGCGACGGAGGCGATCGAAAAACTCGCACAAGTTGCCAAGGGCAGCAAGGCCGCCATGCAAAACGATTGGGATCAGCTTCCGCGCATCCTGCTTGCCAACGAGCCTTACGAACCCGAAGTGCATGATCTGGGACATAAAGAGAGGTTTATCAGCGGGATCCATATCGGCGCCTTCAACATGCCGACCTCCGAAGATCTCGACCTGGAAAAGCTCGATGAAACCTTCGATCGTCAAATGCACTGGACCATAAAGCACGCGATTTCCGAAACGAGGCGCCTTCACGGCGAAGAGTTCTCGAGATGGCTCTTGAGCGTCATGGACTGGTTCATGGAGCACTTGCGGTCCCTCAACCAGGACATACGCGTTGATCTTTCATCGGCAAACGCGATCAACAAGCAGCTACACCGCATTTCCAACAACCAACAACAGCTGAACTCCGCATTGGGCGATGCCGAGCACGCGATGGCATGGATTGATCGATAGGGCGATACGGATCACATAGAGGAGGGGTTCTCCGTGGGCATTCGAAAGGCATTGAAGAAGGCCAGCGATACGGTCATCAACGGCATCGCTGCGGCATCTGCGCTCAGCCCATCCCAGCTAGACGAGGTCGCAGAGGATCGGAACAGATATCTATCGCAAATGCCCTCGAGAGACGATCCCGAGGCGATAGAGACGACGGCGCGCTATCTGGGTGCAAGCGCCGTCGAGATCTTCAACGCCTATCTCCCGCAGATTCACGATCTCTACCTACCGGTATCTGAAGACGCCGAATACGACGGTTCGTTCGACCAGACCCACAACGTACGCTTTATCCACCTCACGAGATGGGTCTCAACCAAAGACGAAAACGCGCTCGATAAGCTCGTCAATGTCTACGAGGTGCTTTCGGATGCTCAGTGCAACATCGCGCTGGTGTTCCATCGGTCGATGGTGACGACGGACGTCTATCTCGCCGTCACCGACGTGGAGAATTCCAGCGATAACGTCGATGTGAACAACTACATGCAGCGGCTCCTTGAAGCCCTTCGTGGAAATTTCCCCGGCTCCGAATGGGAGAGGGAAATCGGCGAAGGCCGCATACCCTGCGTGGATCGCTGGACTCCCTACTCCGTCGCAGCAGTCTCGAACCTTCCCACCGAGAAGTCGGAGAAGTTCGTAAGCCAGACCATCGACAAGCTGCTTGATGGCGTCGTACCCAATCGTCCGGAAGAAGAGTACACGCTCATCCTCCTCGCGACCCCTGTGGATGATGCCCGCGAGCGGCAAACCCACCTTGGCGAGATCTACTCCGCGCTCGCACCGATGGCAGAGTGGCAAACGAGCTACACCTACAACGAGAACAACGCCCGCTCCTCCCAGGCAACTGCCGGGGTAAACCTTGGTGTGAGCATAGGCTCTCAAGTCGGTCAAAGCACCGGGATCTCCGATTCGGCGGGGACCAGCGATAGCACATCTGAGAACGAATCAGAAAGCACCAGCTGGGGTAGAAGCGATAGCCGTGGGCACTCCGAGGGCACGAGCAAATCCCAGAATGACTCGGCGTATGGGGGCGTTTCGTTCGGAACAAGCGATCTTCTTCCGTTTTCTCTCGGCGGCAACGCTGGCGGATCACATTCAACGGGGAGTGGCACGTCCACGACCACGAGCCAGACCGCCACGATCTCAAACACGCTCAGCAAAACCCTCGGAAAGACCCTCTCAAGAGCGTTGAGCCGCACGCTCACCACCACGTCAAGCGTTTCAAGCTCCCAGAGTATGGGGGCAAACTTCGGCCTCAACTTCGCCCGTTCTTCGAGCGTCATGACCACGGTTGGCAAGGGCGAGCAATTCAATCAGTCCTTCAAGAACTACACGGTGAAGCACGCTCTCGAGCAGCTCGAAGAGCAAATGAAGCGCATCGACACAAGCTTGGCTTTAGGCATGTGGGACTTCGCCGCTTATGTGGTGAGCGAGGATTCGAATGTGGCGAATAACGTGGCCCATAGCTATCTTGCGCTCACCCAAGGCGAAGAATCTTTCCTCTCGGAATCGGCGATCAATCTCTGGCGAGGGAATGTGGGAGAGGAGGCTGAGGTCGCCCAGCACATCTGCTCTTACTTGCGCGATCTGAGACATCCCTTGTTTGGTCTCAATCCATCGGTGGTTCAGGGGGATTCTTCGTATTACGTCTATCCTCAGATCGTATCCGCAACCACGAGCCTTTCTGGCAAGGAGCTCGCCTACTCATTGAACTTCCCGAAGAAATCAGTGGCTGGCTTGCCCGTGTTCGAATGCGCCGAATTCGCTCGAAACGTGTCCGTCCTCGACGACGACTTGACGCGATACGAGACCATCTCGCTCGGAAACATCTATCACATGCACCACGTGGAGCCGACCTCGGTCGACCTCTCGCTCCCATCACTTGCGTCCCACACCTTCATCACGGGCAGCACGGGCGCAGGCAAGACCAATACGACCGCGCTCATACTCGAGAGGGCACGAAGCAAGGGCATCAAGTTCCTTGTCGTCGAGCCCGCCAAGGGCGAGTACAAGGATCTCTTCGGGAGTGATCCCGATGTGAGCGTCTATGGCACGAATCCCGATCTCACGCCGTTACTCCGCATCAATCCCTTCAGCTTCCCCGCTGGCATCCACATCCTCGAGCATCTCGATCGCCTCGTCGAGATCTTCAACGTTTGCTGGCCCATGTATGCGGCCATGCCCGCCGTCCTCAAGGATGCGATCCAGAAGTCATACGAGGATTGCGGTTGGGATCTCACCACTTCCGCGAATCCCTTCGGAAGAGACCTCTATCCGAACTTCCGCGATGTTGAGCGCAACATACGGACCATCATCGAATCCAGCGAATACGATGAAGAGAACAAGGGTGCCTACAAGGGATCGCTCATCACGCGCGTCGCATCGCTGAGCAATGGCATCAACAAGCTGGTGTTCACCGAGGACGAGCTCAGCGAGGAGGAGCTCTTCGACCACAACGTCATCGTGGATTTGAGTCGCGTCGGCTCGAGCGAGACGAAGTCGCTCCTCATGGGTCTCATGGTCCTGAAGCTCCAAGAGCATCGCATGGCCACGAGCGAAGGCTCGAATCTTCCATTGCGCCATCTGACGGTTCTCGAAGAGGCGCACAACCTCCTCAAGCGCACCTCGACGGAGCAGCCCGTTGACGGCGGCAACCTCATCGGCAAAAGCGTGGAGATGCTCTCAAACGCCATTGCCGAGATGCGCACCTACGGCGAGGGCTTCATCATCGCCGACCAGGCGCCAGGCCTCTTGGACCTGTCGGTCATCCGAAACACGAATACGAAGATCATCATGCGGCTTCCCGATTTCGAAGACCGGAAGCTCGTGGGCTATGCAGCGAGCCTCAACGATGACCAGATCCGAGAGCTCGCCAAACTGCCGCGGGGCGTCGCCGCGGTCTATCAGAACAATTGGATCGAGGCGGTGCTTTGCAAGATTGATCGTGCTGATCTCCCGGAGATTCCCTATCGCTACGAAAAGCCCGAGGCCCGGGATCTCGACAGCGAACAGCTCGCGCATCAGAATGAGACAAGGTTGCGCATCGCCTCGCTCATCGCCTTTGACCAAACAGCTGAAGAGGACGAGCTGAGGGAGCTTGAGCTTGCCATGCGCGAGCTCAGCCTCAACGCGTCGCTGAGGGCGCAGTTGCTGTCGTACGTATCCCAAAGGCATCCGAAACTCGATCTGTTCGAGACTGGTCCTTTGATGCGGGGACTCTTCCCGAACGTACGCGAGCAAGTAGTTTGGGCCCACGCGCACAAACCCGAAACGAGAGATATGACCGACTCGGCGAAGGAAGAACTTCGCTCAATGTTCGCCACCGAACTCATCGATCGAGTGGAGCGGGTGATCATCCAATCCATCATCACCGAATACCTCTGCATGGATCTGCAAGATGTCGAAGTCTTCAAGGATTGGAGAGAGCGAGGAGGACTTGCCTAGCATGGAATTCCACATGAATGGCTTGAGCGAGATTAAGAGTAAGGTTGGAGATATTGCTTCCAAGTTCTCCAAGGAAGTACTTGGTTTCGACCCGAGTGAGGTTAA
>CANPVI010000071.1 GCA_947581665.1 uncultured Atopobiaceae bacterium
CACGCGGCCCGCCCCCTTGGAGGCATGGCCCGCGAGGAAATCACCCACGAGCTGCGCGGGCGCCGCGTAGGTATCCCCGCCGAGCTCGAAGGCGGCGCGCTCGAGCTCGCGCTGGAGCGCGACGCCGGCGAGGGGATCGTCGGGGTAGGCCTCGGGACCTCCCACGTTCACGAGCAGCGCGGCGTTCGCGTTCTCGCCATCGCGCGCGGCGAGGCTCGCGCCGTTCGTGACGACGCCCCCCACCTCGCTTGCGGCGGCCACGACGCTGCCGCCGGGGCACATGCAGAAGGAGAAGCAGCGAAGGCCACCGGTCCCCTGCTGCGCGATGGCGTAGGGCGCGGCGCCGAGCAGGGGGTTTTCCGCGAAGCGGCCGTAGAGCGCGCGATTCACCTCGGCCTGAGGATGCTCGATGCGCACGCCGACCGCGAAGGGCTTGGCCTCGAGCGCCACGTTATGGGCCTTGAGCAGGGAAAAGACCTCTCGCGCGGAATGGCCTGTCGCGAGGACGACGCAATCGGCGGAAACGACCTCGCGCACGCCCTCGCGCTCGAGCGTCACGGAGCGCACGCGCCTCGCGCCACCGTTTCCCTCGCAGGAGAAGTCCGTGAGGCTCGTCTCGAGCCTGAGCTCGCCGCCATGGGCGCGGAGATCGTCCATGAGCCCCTCCACGACGCCGGGGAGCACGTCGGAGCCCACATGCGGCTTCGCGTCGGAGAGGATGCGCTCGGAAGCGCCCGCCTCCACGAGGGCGCGAAGGATGAGCGCGTGGTGGGGGCTCCGCGTGCCGGTGGCGAGCTTGCCATCGGTGAAGGCGCCCGCGCCGCCGAGTCCGAACTGCACGTTCGCGTGCCCATCGAGCTCGCCGAGCTTCAGGAAGCGCTCCATCGCCTCGCGCCTGGGCGTGGTCGCGGGCCCCTGCTCCACGAGGAGGGGCTCGAGTCCGGCGCGGGCGAGCGCGAGCGCGCAGAAAATCCCCGCCACACCCGCACCCACCACGACGGGACGATGCCTCGGGGCGTGGCTCGGCGCGCTCGGCCACGAGGGCAGCGAGGGTTCGTAGGGGAGCACGTGCTGCCCGCCCCGCGAAGCGAGCACCTTCGCCTCACGCACCGGATCGCCGAGGTCGACCGCCACGCTCTCCACGAGCCGCACCTCGCGCTTGCGCGCGTCGATCGAACGCTTGAGAAGCGCGACCCGCGCCCGCGTGTCCTTCGGGAGTCCGAGCGCCCGCAACGCGCGAAGCCGCCTGAGCGCCTCCTCCGCCGAGGCATCACCGCCACAAGCTTCAAGCGGCAGGCGCAGGTTGCGGACCTCGATCATTTGAGCGCCCCGCGTGCCGCCGCGCGTCCGGCTTGGGCCCCGGAGAGCCAGGCGAAGGCGAGGTTGTAGCCACCGCAGGGTCCATCGACATCGAGCGCCTCGCCGCTCGCAAAGAGGCCGATGGGAAGCGCCTCGCCGCGCGCGTCCGTGCGCACCGCGAGGGTCTCGGGATCCACGGCCTCGAGCGCGATGCCGCCGAGCGTGAGCTGGTGATGGGTCGCGTCCACGCCCGTCACCTCGAAGGGGAGGTGCTTGGCGAGCGCGGCGGCGCTTTCGCGGACGCTGTCCGCGGGAAGCGGCCATCCCCTGCGCGCGAGTTCGAGGATCACGCGCGCGATCGCGGGATCGATGAGCCCGTCGAGGCAGTGCTCGGCGGGGTGCAAGGGATCGCCCGAGACGCGCGCGATCTCGGCCTCCACCTCGCGCTCCGTGAGCTCCGGGATGAGATCGAGCGCGAGGGCGTCCCCCGCCCGAGCGCGCCTCGAGAGGTCGAAGGCGCAGATCCCGGAGACGGCGGCGTTTCGAAGGAGGATCTCGCCCTCCTCCTCGTCAACGACCTCGCCGTCGCGAAGGAGGCGCAGGACCCCCCGCACCTTGCGCCCGTCGAGGCGATCGAGCGGACTCGCCGAGACGGTGAGGGGGCAGAGGGCGGCGCGACGCGGCGTGAGCGGCACGTTTGCGGCCTCGAGGGGCGAAAGCGACGCGCTCCCGCACGCCCAGATGACGGAGTGCGCCTGGAGTTCCTCAAGCTCGGCAGCGCTGCCCGTGCCACTTCGCACGCCCTTGGCGCCGTTTTCGAAGCGCACGAGCCAGCCGACGCCGTGTGGCACGAGCGCGCGCACCGGGCGCGCACACGCTATGAGCACGTCCACGCGCTCGAGTGCGCAGAGGAGCACGTTCCTCACGCTCGCTGCTTGGAGGCTCCGGGGATAGAGGCGGCCCTCCTCCTCGAGGGTGCGCAGCCCGAGCCCGCCGAAGAGGGCGAGGATGTCCTCGAGCGGTCGCGCGCCCATCACCTGCGCCACGAAGCGAGGCTCGTGGTAGTGCGCGGGGGAGAGGTCGACGTTGGCGAGGTTGCAGCGGCCGTTGCCCGTGGCGAGGATCGGAAGTCCCGCACTCTCGCGCGCCTCGAGGAGGACGACGCGCGCACCCTCGCGGGCAGCCTCCAGCGCGGCCACGAGGCCCGAGGCGCCGCCGCCCACCACGCACACGTCCGCCGTGGCGGGGGTGGCCACGCGCCGGGCCATGGCGAGCGCGGCCTCGCGCTCCTTCAACCATCGCCTGCGCTCGTGTGACCTGCCCATGGCTCCCTTTCTCGCCTTCGGCAATTCTACCGGCTGTACTTGTGCGCCCGGGCTCCGGGTGGAGGTGTATAGACTAGGAACACGGCACGGGCGAAGGGGAGTGCGATGGCCGAGGAAGCGCAGAAGGGGCTCGAGGAACTCGTGACCGCCGATCTCGGCGGGCAATGGGTGGGACTCGACATCGCCCGGCTCAGTGCCAAGGACGGCCTCCTCGTCTCCACGGGCATCGATTCGCAGATCAACGTCACCTTCCCCACGCCGCTTCGCTACGTGGGCCTCGAGGTGGAGCTCACGGGCAAGTACGAGGGCGATCGCTTCTGCCTCTACTACGCGCAGGGAAACGGTGCGCCCATCACCGAGGAAACATCCATAATCTTCGATCTTTCTGAAGGTCCCCTCGCGACGGTGCTCGCCTTCGACGAGCCGATGGAGCACGTGCGTATCGACCCCATCGAGGGCGTGGGCGAGACGAACATCGAGGCCATTCGCGTGACGGCGGCGAAGGACGAGCGCCACGCGCGCGAGCTCCTCGCACACGGCACCACGCTCGACCACTCGCGCATCACCACCGAGCCGGTGGTGGCCGACCCCGACCGTCGCGACGCGTTCTCCATGTGGAGCTCGGCTTCGGTGAAGTCCGAGGTGCGCGCCAGGAGGCGCCTCGCCCGCCCCGCGCTTCCGAAGGACGCGGGAGAGCTCGACCTCGTGGTCGATCCCCAGCCCAACATGGGCGACCCCGATGACATGTTCATGCGGCCGACGATCTCCGCGCTCGCGCAGGATCTCTTCGGCTTCACCCGCGAGGTGCGCACCGGCTCTGTCGGAGACCTCGGCAACGCGAAGCTCTCCCTCTGCTTCGCCCAGACGGCGTTCGGCCCCTCCTTCGGCAAGAAGGCCTGGAAGATGCCCAAGGCCATCGAGCGCCTTCGCTCGCTCTGCTTCGTGAGCGCGGGGCTCGCGGTGCTCGGCCTTCCCGGCGAGCACGGCTTCGAGCCCACGCGTCGTCAGGCGCAACTCCTCAAGCTCTTCTTCTCCGGCCCATGGCTCCATGGCGTGCGCGACGCCTTCATGGCGGATTTCCTGCACCAGGCTGGCGTGTCGAACTTCGTGGTGGTGGGGACACCCTCGCTCTGGGATCTCGGCGACGAGGCGATAAAGAAGATTCCCGCCACGAAGGGCGAGCGCGTGCTCTTCGTGGCCGACGAGAACTACCGCGATCCGAAGAACGACCTCACGGCGCTCCGTCGCCTCGGCGAGGCCTACCGCGAGGTGGCCATCTGGCCGCGCGACGAGCTCATGTCCACGTACTACGCCCAGAAGCTCGAGCACGCGGCCGGTCTCGAGGACAAGGTGACGATCCTCGAGCCGACGGTTCCCGCGCTCGACTTCTACCTCGCCCTCGAGGGCACGGATTACGTGGGCGCGGCGCTCGAAACCGGCATCCGCGCGCTCAAGGCCTCGCGGCGCACCCTCATCCTCACGGGCGACGATCGCTCGATCGGCGTGTGCGACCTCTGCTCCCTGCCCTCGATGCGCCGTTTCGCGGTGGCGGACGGCCTTCGCGAGTGGCTCGCCGGCACGCATGAGCCCGAGATCGCCATCCCGCGCGCAGACATCGCCCGTTGGAAGGCGCAATTCGCCGGTTAGCTCACGTTTTAGCCGTAAGGCGCCCGGTCTTCGCGGGGCTCGGTGGGATTTCCGTGCGCCCTGCCCTGCGCGAAGCGCCATGGCGCGCTCTCGCCTACACTCGAAGGTTGCGTGAAAACGGCACCGGAGGCGGGCGGGGGATTTCCCGCATCCGCCTGCGCCAGGGAAGGAAAGCACAGCTACATGGGCCAGGAAGCCATCAAGATCCGCGGCGCGCGCGAGCACAACCTCCACGACATCGACCTCGACATCCCGCGTGACGAGCTCGTGGTCATCACCGGGCTCTCGGGCTCGGGGAAGAGCTCGCTCGCCTTCGACACGATCTACGCCGAGGGCCAGCGCCGCTACGTGGAGAGCCTCTCGAGCTACGCGCGCATGTTCCTCGGGCAGATGGACAAGCCTGACGTCGATTCCATCGACGGGCTCTCGCCCGCGGTGTCCATCGACCAGAAGACGACGTCGAAGAACCCGCGCTCGACCGTGGGCACCGTCACGGAGATCTACGACTATCTGCGCCTCCTCTTCGCGCGCGTGGGCGTGCCCCACTGCCCTGAGTGCGGGCGCGTGATCGAGCGCCAGACGACGGACCAGGTGACGGACAAGATCCTCGCCGCGGGCGAGGGGCGGCGCGGCTACGTGCTCTCCCCCGTGGTGATCGATCGCAAAGGCGAGTTCACGAAGCTCCTCGCGGATCTCAAGCGCGAGGGCTTCGCACGCGTACGCGTGGACGGCGAGGTACGCGACCTCGACACCCCCATCAACCTCGACAAGAAGTTCCGCCACACCATCGAGGTGGTGGTGGACCGCATCGTGATCAAGGATTCGGCACGTTCGCGCGTGGCCGAGGCGGTGGAGCGCGCGACCTCGCTCGCACATGGGAACGTGGGCGTCTACCTGCTCGAGGACCGCGATGATCCCGAGCGCTACCCCGCTGAGCTCCTCCAGTATTCCCTCGCGCTCGCGTGCCCCGTGCACGGCCACTCGATCGACGACCTGAAGCCGCGCGATTTCTCGTTCAACGCGCCCTACGGGGCCTGCCCCGATTGCGACGGCCTGGGCTTCCATCGCGTGGTGGACGCCGAGCTCCTCATCAACGATCCGCGCCTTTCCGTCTCGGAGGGCGTCTTCGGGAGCTTCTTCGGGCATTCGAACTACTACCCGCAGATCTTCGCGGCGGTGTGCCGCCACTTCGGCGAGAGCGAGGAAACGCCCTGGCAGGAGCTTTCGGCGAAGACGAGGAAGGCGCTGCTCGACGGCCTCGGCAAGACCCGCGTGCGCGTGGACTACCACACCCTCGACGGTCGCAACACCCACTGGACGACCACCTTCCCCGGCGTGCGCTCGATCCTCTTCGAGAAGTACACGGAGGCCACGAGCGAGGCCGTGAAGGCGAGGCTCGAGCGTTGCATCCGCGAGGAGCCGTGCACGTCGTGTGGCGGCGCGCGCCTTCGCCCGGAGATGCTCGCCGTGACGGTGGGGGAGAAGAACATCTACGAGGTCTGCCAGCTCTCCTGCGCCCGCGCGCTCGAGTTCTTCCGCTCGCTCGAGCTCACGGAGCGCCAGGAGCTCATCGGCGGGCGCGTGGTGAAGGAGATCCTCGCGCGCCTCGAGTTCCTCGTGGACGTGGGGCTCGACTACCTCACGCTCGAGCGCGCCTCGGCCACGCTCTCGGGCGGCGAGGCCCAGCGCATCCGCCTCGCCACGCAGATCGGCGCCGGCCTCATGGGCGTGCTCTACATCCTCGACGAGCCGTCGATCGGCCTCCACCAGCGCGACAACGATCGCCTCATCCAGACGTTGAAATCCCTTCGCGACCTCGGCAACACGGTGATCGTCGTCGAACATGACGAGGACACCATCCGAAACGCCGACTTCGTGGTGGACATGGGCCCGGGCGCCGGCGAGGAGGGCGGCGAGATCGTCTGCGCGGGCACGCCGGACGCCATCATGGCCTGCCCCGATTCGCTCACCGGCGCCTACCTTTCCGGCCGTCGCGTGATCGAGATCCCGAAGAAGCGCAGAAAACCGCGCAAGGGCACGCTCACCATCACGGGCGCGAGCTACCACAACCTGAAGAACGTGAGGGCCTCCATCAAGCTCGGCACGCTCACCGTGGTGACGGGCGTCTCGGGCTCGGGCAAGAGCTCGCTCGTCACCGACACGCTCGCGCCGGCGCTCACGAACGCCATCCATCGCTCGATGCGGCCCGTGGGGCCCTACAAGAAGCTCACCGGCCTCGAGCACATCGACAAGGTGATCGACATCGACCAAGCGCCCATCGGACGTACGCCGCGCTCGAATCCGGCCACCTACATCGGCCTTTGGGATGACATCCGCGCGCTGTTCGCCTCCACGCCGGAAAGCCGCCTGAGGGGCTATTCCCCGGGGCGCTTCTCGTTCAACGTCTCCGGCGGGCGCTGCGAGGCCTGCAAGGGCGACGGCCAGATCAAGATCGAGATGAACTTCCTCCCCGACGTCTACGTGCCCTGCGAGGTGTGCCACGGCGCGCGCTACAACCGCGAGACGCTCGAAGTCACCTACCACGGAAAGTCCATCGCCGAGGTGCTCGAGATGACGGTGACGGAGGCGCTCGCGTTCTTCGGCGCCATCCCGCAGATCAAGAACAAGCTCCAGACGCTCTTCGATGTGGGGCTCGGCTACGTGAAGCTCGGCCAGCCGGCGACGACGCTCTCCGGCGGCGAGGCGCAGCGCGTGAAGCTCGCCAAGGAGCTCCATCGTCGCCAGACCGGCCGCACGTTCTACATCCTCGACGAGCCCACGACCGGCCTCTCATTCGAGGACGTGCGCCAGCTCCTCGACGTCCTCCAGCGCCTCGTGGACGCCGGCAACACGGTGCTCGTGATCGAGCACAACCTCGACGTCATCAAGGTGGCGGACCAGGTGATCGACCTCGGACCGGGCGGCGGCGACGCGGGCGGCGAGATCATCTGCACGGGCACGCCTGAGGAGGTGGCCGCCGATCCGAACAGCTGGACCGGCCGCTTCCTGAAGGAGACCCTCGCGCGCACGCTCGGCTTCGAGGCCGTGCAGGACGCGCGGGCCGCGGGCGATCCTGGTGCCATGCGGCTCGAGCGCGAGGCCGAGGATGTGGCAAAGGCGCAGTTCCTCTCGAGGAAGGCGAGCTAGATGGCCAAGCGGCAGCCCACAACGCGCACGCGCGGCCCGCTCGAGGCGCATAGGCGCCCTCGGGCGGAGGCGCCTTGTGTGAGGGACGCCGAGGGCGAGCTCGAAGTGTCTCGGGACGTGGAGCCCGTCCTCGCAGACGACGGCATCGAGGATCCCATGGAGGCGGATGGCGTCCTCGTGGAGCCCGA
>CANPVI010000072.1 GCA_947581665.1 uncultured Atopobiaceae bacterium
ACCTGGCCGGTAAAGTAGAGCGCGCGCTTGCCCTTGACGAACTCGTCGATGAGCGTCGTCTTGCCTACGCGACGCCGGCCATAGATGACGACCATCTGGAATCCCGGACGTCTGTATAGCTCCTCGAGCGTCGCCAGCTCGTCCGCTCTGCCTACGAACATGGCGCTCCCTTCATTCCGTACTCGTGAGTATGATACTCGTAAGTACGGAATGAGAACTAGGACGATCTCGGATGAGAGTATTCGATGCGCACACGTGCGAGCTCGTCATTTACCGCTAGAGTAATGTTTGGTAGAGGTGAAATTGCACGCCAGAGTAATGTTCTCAACATCCAATTCTAGATCGCTTCACGCTTCTACGGCGAAGAAGCTCTTCGACGCCGAGCACGAGACGGTGACGCTGCTTCTGGAGCCCTACTTCGTGAACGCCCTCATCGACAAGTTCGGCCACGACGTGCGCACCTACCCGCAGGAGGACGGCCGCGTGAAGGCCTACGTGACCGTGACCCTCTCGCCGGGCTTCCTCGGCTGGATCTTCTCGCTCCACGGCTGCTGCACCATCGCCGGCCCGAAGAGCGCCATCGAGAAGTACCGCTCCTACGTGGATGACGCCCTCGCGTGGCTGAACGACGTGGAGCCTGGCACGCGCTCCATCAAGCCCTCTCGGGAGGATTGACCCTGAGGAAGCTGATTCTCGCCCTCCTCGCCTTCTCCACCAGCTCTTCGGGAAGCTCATGGCCAAGCTCCGCGAGATGCTCGTCGAGAGAAACCTCCTTCACCCTGCCCTCTTGCCGCATGTGGTCCAACCGATGTTGCATGAACTCGGCGTAGGTGCACGCGCATGGCTTATCCACAAGGTGACCGTTGATGATCTTTATGCCTTCTCCGCAGTTCTCTTTGGTCATCGCCGAGCTCCCTTCAGTCGTTTAAGCGCCATCTAGAGCGATCTTTGTAGGCTTTCGATGTCCATCAGACCTTCATGCATCCCTGCCTAACCTAACCACAAGAAGAGGAATAATTATTTCAGCATACCATCTTTCGATATGCAGCTCGCTAATGCTCGCTAACAAGAGCAGGTAGTGTCCTTGCGACACCAACGCTGTTTCGTATGGCGAATAGACCAGCGGACGTCGCAGATGGTGATGGGACCCTGTCCGCAAGAGCTCGTTACTCGTACTCCCAACACTTGTTGGGAAGCGCCTCGACCCTCGAGAGCCCAGCGAGGATGAGCGGGCGGAGGCGCGAGTCGAGGTCCATCATGCGCTCGATGACCGCGAGAGTGGTGCCGGGGAGGAAGCGGTCATCGCCGTATGCTGGGTCGATTTGGAACTCACGCGCATAGCCGGAGACGTGGTAGTAACCGCGCACGCGGAGGAACCGGGCGAGGGCGCGCCGATCGCCGCAGACGAGCCCGCGGTCGTCCACCATGAGCGAGACGAGCTGGTCGATGCTCCTGTACGGCTTGTCCGCCATGGCCAGCACCCACAATCGATAAGAAAATGGCCCACCTCATTTCAGGATGACCGACGATGCCGGACATAGCCTTGGGTGGGCGCGATTGACGAGCATCATAGCATACGCATGAGGGGGCTCTACAGGAGTTCGAGGGCATATGTCTCAGAACGCGGGCCAGATGCCGATTGCTCGACACTGGCGCTTAACGTGTGGTCGCTGTCCTTCGGATCATCACGGGCGATGATCTCCGAAAAATGACCGATTATCCGCACGTGAGGCGCAGGTAGTGTGAACAGACGATAGGTCAGCACAGCATCAGCTGCCAAACCACCGTCCGGGACATTTCCGGGACACTTTTGGAGGAAAACGGCCGGTACCGTGAGATATCGACCGTTACCGTTGGGTACCGTAAAACGCCTGCTCGGAGCGTCCGCCTAGGTCTGTTAGTTACCTTTCGATACAGTTAGTTACCGCCCCCGGATGACCCTGACACGGAAGAGGTCACAAGTTCAATTCTTGTAACACCCACCAGCAAAACCGCAGGCCATCGGGATCGCCGATGACGCTGGGGCTCTCTCGAGTGATTTTGATTGTCAAGACCGATGGTGGCCATGCTCACCATGAGCCAGCGCGCCTCATCCCCCGAAAAATGGCTCGAGGTAGTACCAGAGACCAGACCAGCGGTCTGGGGAGAAGAGCGCCCAGAGGGCGAGAATGCCCGACACCACCACGAGCAGCAAGAAGATCCTCGTGATGGGCCAACGTGACGACTCCTCGCACCCTAATCGGGAGAAGTACGTGATGATGGTCGCGAGAGAGAGCGCCCAGCCGAAGTCCGACACGTAGCGCTGGCTGGTGCCGGCACTCCGTGTCCTATAACCCCGAGTCTAGACGTCCCAGAGCTCGCTCAACCTCGCCTCGTCCTCGTCGTTGGAGGAAGAGGCGAGGTAGTCCCGCAGGTAGGGCACGTTGAAGCGCACCCGCCCGCGCTGCGGGGACACGATCACGCCCTGGCCGAGGAGCCGGTCCCTCGTCCGGGCGAGTCCACCGGTCGTCGTGCCCATGGCCTTTGCCACGTCCCGCGTCGAGGCCTCATGCGCCTCGTCCATGCATTGGATCATGGCCTTCAAGTACTCCACGCAACGCTGGCCGATCTCCTCGACGATTGGCCGCAATGCCTGCTGCGCGTACACGCGATAGGCGCGGAGAAAGGCCCGGTCGGCGACGGGTGTATCCAGCGTGATCTCCCCGCTCGCGACTCCATCCCTCGCGGTCCGGACCGCCTCATAGCCGAGCAGTTGCATTAGATATGGCTGGCCGAGGCTCCTCGCCACCAGCATGTCAAGCGCACCTTCGTCGATCTCGAGGTCCCCGACCCGCTCGAAGCCCGTCCGCAGTCCGTCGCGCACCTCGTCGGGGTTCAGCAGGCCTATGGAGAGGTGGCGGGCCCTGCGCATGAACGTGCAGCCGTCGTGTGCGATGACGCGGCCGTACGCGTAGGGCAGCCCAGCCACCACCAGAATCACGTCGAGGCCCTTGCGAGCGGCCATCTGGAAAGCGGAGCAGATGGTGGAGACATCGTCGAGCGGGACCTTCTGGATTTCGTCGATGGACACGAAGACCCTCCGCTTGGCGTCGCGGCAGGCCTCGATGAGGAGCTCCGCGAGGTCGGCTGATTCGACCCTTCGCGATTCGCTCCGCCCGACTCCCCCGAGGGAAAGTCCGCTGCCGAGCACCTGCAGCGAGGCGTTGGAGGCCACGGATCGGGTCATCTCGTCGTAGGGCGCCAGCTTCCGCAGGAGGGACCTCAGGGCGTGGTCGGCCGTCAGGTCCAGCACGTCCCATCCCGCCGCGCCCGCCTTCGACGAAAGCTGCTCGACGAGGCAGGTCTTGCCACTTCCCCGGCTGCCCGTGAGGAAGAGCGAGCGATAGTCGCTTCCCGGCGAGACGAGGGCCACGTCAAATTCGTCGAGGATTGGTCTCCGCCCGAAGAAGAGCTCGGGATTCCCGCCGAAGTGGGGCGAGAAGGGATTCAGCTCAGCCACAGTTCCCCTCCTGTGCGTCGCATGCTTCGCGTTTCATTCTAGATCATTTATGCATTTATGCGTGTATGCATTGCATGCACGGCCTCTCGTAGTATGCGAAAAAACGCGGAGCCGCGGAGGAAAAACCAAGCGGGATATTAGAGGTCGTAGAGCTCATCCGTCGAGATGAGAATGACGTCGCCTCGCTCGCACGCCAAGCCAATCGGTGGAGGGCACATAGAAGAGGTGGCGATCCCGGAGCTGCCTGAAGGGCGCAAGCATAGGCAACCCATGTATCGAGATAGCAAGTTTTAGGACGGTATCCTAAAAAACTAGTCCTTCAACCAAGTTTATTGGATACAGATCCAGCTCCTCGCATCTGCAAGGACGGGAGAGCCAGGGAATCCGAAAAACGTGAGCGAGGCTTTTCAGAGCGCCCGAGATAGGGCCGATCGTGGAGCCGCAACAACCCAGTGGGTTGTTGCGAAGGCAATGCCTTGCAGGCCTCAAACGCGAGCTGCCCTCCCAAGCGAACTTGAGAGGGCGGCGTACTTCGCTACTCGAGCCTCTAGGATCGGCCCTAGATTGGGTGCTATGGAAAGCCGCAGCGTCAACCCGGAAGCCAGCGGAAGGCTAACGCCGTGATGTCGTCTGACTGCGGGGCGCCGTTCACGAAGTGGTGGACGTCGGAAAGTACCGCGTCCACGAGCGCCTTCGAGGGGGCCTTACCCGCGTCCTGCCCCTCGGTCTTGGCAAGCACGCGATCAAGGCGTGGGTCGCTATAGAGCTCGTCCTCTGGGTTCATGGCCTCGGTCACGCCGTCGGTGTAGAGGAAGAGGCCGCCGCCGGGCTCGAGCTGGAGCGTCTCGGTCTTGTAGTGGACCATGTCCATGATGCCGAGCACGAGGCCCTTGCTCGCCTTCAGCCACGTGCCTTGCTCGCCGAGCTGCCACGCGGGGTTGTGCCCCGCGTTCGCGTAGGAGAAGAGGCCCGTTTCCACGTCGAGGACCCCGATGAAGGCCGTCACGAAGAGCATCGCGTCGTTGTTCACGCAAAGGGCCTCGTTCGCGCGGGTGAGCGCGAGGCCCACGTCCTCGGGGTGGCTGTGCATCTGCTCGCGAAGGTCGGCGAGTGCGCGCATCATGAAGAGCGCGGCCGGCATGCCCTTGCCGGACACGTCCGCCATGATCACCCCGAGGTGCGTCGAGTCGATCATGAACGCGTCGTAGAAGTCGCCGCCCACGTCGCGTGCCGGCGTCATCGATGCGGCCACCTGCACGCAGAGGCGGCTGTCGATCTCGGCGAAGTCGTGGGGCACGGCGCCCTGCTGGATCTGCGAGGCGATGTCGAGCTCGGCCTTCACGCGCTCGTTTTCCGAGGTCACGGCCTTCAGCTCGTCGAGGTAGCTCACGATCGAGGCGCGCATGGTGTCAGTGTCGGCCACGAGGTCGGCCACTTCGCCGGAGGGCTCGAGCCCCTCCAAGGGCACCGGCGCCTCAGCCGCCCGCTTGGCCTCTTCGATATGCGCGGCGTCCTTGCCCTCCTCGGTGGCCGCTTGGTAGTCCGAGAGCGCCTCGGGAAAGCGTCGAGTGGCGTGCGCGAGGACCTCGATCGGGCGCGTGAAGCGGCGCTCGAGGTACCAGAGCACCCCGCAGACGAAGATCCAAAGCAAGCACGCCGTCTCGCCCGCGTAGAGGAAGTTCGAGACGAGCATCACGGTGATGTCGAAGTAGGTGAGCGCCGCAAGATCGGCGCCCGCCAGATAGGGCGGGAACGAGAAGACGACCATGAGCGTCATGAAGAGCGTGCAGACGAGGATGAGGCGCTGGGTGAGGTTCATGCGCGGCCGCTGCTCGAAACGCGCGCGCACGAATCTCGGCGCGCGGGGCACGATCGCGCTGCGATCGAGCCAAAGGAGCAGGAGCGTCCCCAAGATGCTCGCGAGGTCGAAGGTGATGAAGAAGCAAAACGTCCAAAGGTCGAGGACGCTCGATCCTTGGGCCTCCTCGAAGAGGAAGGCCGTCACCACCGTCGCCCAGATGAGGGAGACGCAGGCGAGGAGCGCGAGGACGACCATGAGCTCGATGGCTCGCTCGAGACGCGGGTAGGGATGGTCGCCGCGTCCGAAGATTGCGTACCAGCCCACGTAGGGCAGCGCGTTCACCACGAACTCCACCCCGAGCGCGATCCAGAAGGCCGCAGGGCCCAGGGGCTGTGCAAAGAGCAGGAGCACCACCTCCGCCCCCATGCACCCCGCAATCGCCGGCCATCCGAGGTAGAGGCAGATGATGGGCGAGACGAACTGGAGGGGCGAGCGCGGGAAGGTGGGGGGATGCCCCGGAACGAGGTAGAAGAGCCAGGTGACCACGAGGTAGAGCAGGAACGTGACGACGATGGTGGCGACCACCCTCGCCACGCTGGAGCCTTCCCTCCCCTGCGCCTCGAGCACCTCGTCAGCCTCGGCCATAGCACTACCTCCTCGTTTTAGCCTTCGCCTTGCCAAGGATAGGACCTCAGACGAATGGGGGGAGGAATCCGGCGGGCCGGATTCCTCCCCTCGTGTCGCACATGACGCCGAATGAGCCGCTACTTGCGGAAAATCGGCTTCGCTACGGCCTTGACCGCCATCGCCTGGGCGACGGCCTGCTTCGGAGGCATGTTCAAGCCACCGACGACGACATCGAGCTGGCTGTCGGTGAGCTTCATGCCGTCGTAGCGACGATCCTCCTGCTTCTTGTCCATGCAGGCACCTCCTCGAAAAACGACGTCTCATCAACTGCCACGTATAGTACCGTGAACCGTCACCAAGCACGCGACGGGCCCGCGAAAGCGCGGCATCTGCGCACTCGTGCGCGGTTCTCGCCCTTTCATGCAGTCGGGAGAAGGCGAGCGGCCTCGTCCACACGGTGTATCCACAGACGGACTTCGCCCATCCCCGCACGGTGCGCGAAATGCGGGAGGGCACCACCTCCTGCCCGCATGATGCGCACGAAAGACGGCTGAGGGCCCATCGATGCGTCCACTCGTATCCCGTCTAGCCTTTCTGGGGCAATCGCGCGCCCTCACCGGACATAATCGATCGCAGTCCCACCATCCAGCGAAAGGAAGGCCCATGAACGAAAACGTGACCAGGTTCTACGAGACGGTATCCGCCGACGAGGAGCTCCAGAAGGGGCTGCAGGCGGTGGTGGACGGCGTGGAGCTCGACGGCGTCTCCGAGGATGACGCGCGCGCCGCCATGGCGGAGGCCGTCGCGGCCTTCGCGGCCGAGCACGACCTCGAGCTCACGAAGGAGGACATCCTCGCCACGGAGCTGGAGGTGCCCGAGGGGGAGCTCGCCGACGCGGAACTCGAGGCTGTCGCGGGCGGCGGTTGCGCCTGCTTCATCGTCGGCGCCGCCAAGGGCTGTGGGTGCTTCATGGTCGGCGGAGCGAACAGCGGGGTAGATAAATCAAAGACCGTCTGCCCGCTCATCTACGGCGAATAGGCGGTCTTGGCATTAGGAAGTCTGGAAAGGCAGGGGCCATCCGACCGATGGCCCCTGCCCCTTTATTGGCGCTCGCTCCCCTACTCGTCCTCGAGCTGCTGGCGACGGACGAGGTCGTAGAACCTGCCCTTCTTGGCGATGAGCTCGTCATAGGTGCCGTCCTCGGCGATGCCGCCGTTTTCCAGGAGCACGATGCGGTCGCACGTCTTGATCGTCGAGAGGCGGTGCGCCACGACGATGCGGGTGCACTTCAGCGAGTCGAGCGAATCGGCGACGATGCGCTGGGTGATGTTGTCGAGCGCGCTCGTGGCCTCGTCGAAGACGAGGATCTGCGGCTTCGGCGCGATGGCGCGCGCGATCATGAGGCGCTGGCGCTGCCCGCCGGAGACGCCGCCTCCGCCCTCGGAGACCATCGTGAACATGCCCATGGGCATGGCGCGGATGTCGTCGGCGATGCCCGCGAGCTCGGCCGCGTGCCAGGCGTCGTCCATCGTGAGCCACGGCGCGCTGATCGTGATGTTGGCGAAGAGGTCGCCCGAGAAGAGCTTGCCGTCCTGCAGCACGACGCCGATGTGCTTGCGAAGCGACGCCACGTCCACCGACGAGATGTCGTGGCCGTCGTAGTAGATGGCGCCGCGC
>CANPVI010000073.1 GCA_947581665.1 uncultured Atopobiaceae bacterium
GGGAAGGCGCGCGGGACACGGCGCCGGCCCCGGGGGGCGTGCGTGTCGAGGAGGCGCGCGAGGGGGATCTCGAGGCCGTCGGCCGGCTCCTCCGCGAGCATTTCGACCCCGTGCTCGCGGAGCTTCCGGGTGACGCGGGGCTCGCGGCGAGTATCGCCTCGGGGCGCGTGCTCGTCGCGCGCGCGGATGACGGCGTCACCGGGGTGCTCCACGAGGGCCTCGAAGGGCGCGTCGGGTGGATCCGCCAACTTGCGGTAGTCGAGGCGGCGCGCGGGTGCCATGTGGGCCGTTCGCTCGTGGAAGCCCAGTTCAGCCGCTATGCCGCGGGGCTTCGGGAGTTTGCCCTCTGGGTGGATGTGGCCAACGAGCCGGCGCTTCGGCTCTATGCATCGACGGGCTACGATCTTTTGGGGCAGCGCGCGGACGAGTACCTGCCGAGCTCGGAGCTCCAGAGCCCGGAGCGCAGGTCCTGAGAACCATCAAAACTCCAGATGTTCTTCTTGTTTGACGAGGCAAACATCCGTAAGCTTGCGCGAGTTGGATGTGCGCGACAGGAGTTGGACGAGCGTGGATTCGCCCTCGAATCATCAGTGGGAAGACGAGCATCAGCGCAGGTGGCGCTTCGACCTGCCTCGCATCGATCTCGATGAGGACGCCGTGGCGGACGCGCCTGCGGACGCCGGTGCGCCCGAGGATTCCCCGGCCGAGGGCGAGGAGGTCTCGGAGCTCGAGAATCCCACGCTCTTCGAGTTTGAGGCCCTCCAGGCGGAGACCGAGCAAGCCGTGGAGCCAGAGGCGGTCGGGGGCGCCCTCCACGCAGACGAGCCAAAGAACGCCGCAGAGGCACCCGAGGACCCCGAGGAGCTCAAGGGCGCCCACGTGAGGAAACCCCCTCGACCCGCGCACGAGCGCAAGGTGCCCGAGCGCCCCGAGGCCGCCGAGGCCACTGAAGCCGACGCGCCTGAAGGCACATCGCCCTCGGAAGCGCCCGACGAGGCAGCGGAGGAAAAGCCCGAGGATGCGAAGCGCAAGAGGCGCGTGACCCCTCGGGTCGTCGCGCACCATGCGGGCGTCCTCACGAAGGTCGTCGCGTTCCTCATCATCGGCGTGGCGATCCTCATCGGCATCTCCATCATCGCGACGCCGTACTGGTCGGAGAACCTCTACACCGACAAGATCCGCAGCCTCCAAGCGGAGCCCGAGAACACCATCGACGTGCTCGTCCTCGGCACGAGCTCGGTGGCGGAGGGCATCTCGCCCATGACCATGTACGAGGACTATGGCGTGAGCGCCTACAACGGCGGCATGTCGAAGCAGCCCATCATCACCTCCTACTGCATCGCCAAGGAGGTCTACCTGCGCAATCCGGAGAGCCTCGAGACGATCGTCTTCGATCCTTCCGGGCTGCGCACGGAGCCCGACGAGAACTACTACCGGATGATCATGGATGGGCTCAGCATCCCCGCGAAGTACGACGCCATCGGCGACATCGCGGAGGACCCGCTCGATGCGCTCGGCTACCTCTTCCCGGTGTTCTCCTACCACGATCGCTGGGAGATGTACGGCGAGGACGACACGGCGCAGCTCTCCTACCCGCTGCACCCCTTCATGCGAGGCTACTTCGCGTCTCAGAGCATCGGCATCAAGGACGGCTGGAACTATCGTCTCGCGGCGCATCGCTACAACGTGGACGAGGCCGCGGTGGGCACGCCGTTCGACGAGGACCAGTACGCCGCGTTCCTCAAGCTCGTTGAGTTCTGCGAGGAGAACGACCTCAACCTCGTGATCGCCAAGCTTCCCACCTACGACTGGGCGAGCGGCGAGCACGTGGCGGTGGCGCGCGTGGCCGAGGAGCACAACCTGCCGTTCCTCGACTACAACTTCGACCCCTACGTCTCGGAGATCGAGTACAACCAGGCGCTCTTCACGCGCGACAACTACCACCTGAACGACGAGGGCGCACGGCGCGTGAGCTCGTCGATCGCGAAGTACCTCGTGGAAAACGGCCTCGCCGAGGATCGCCGCGGCGACGAGCGCTATGCCTTCCTCGACGACTATGCAAAAGACTTCAACGCGGTGACGAGCGACCTCACCGCGCTACGTCAGAACGAGGATCCGGTGGAGTACCTCGCGCAGGCCACGGACCTTGCGAACACGCGCGACTGGACCATCTACGTGGGCGCCACGAACGAGGGCCTGCAGATGCTCACCGACGAGCAGCGCCAGCGCCTGAACGACATGGGCTACGCGTGGCTCGGCGCGCAGAACCCGATCCACCACTGGTACGGCGTGATCGAGGACGGCAAGATCATCGAGGAGGAGGCCGAGATCGCGAGCGGCTACGAGCTCCAGACCTTCACCGATGAAGGACTGAAGATCCTCCCGAAGACGACCTACTTCCGCCTCGCGAAGGTGGATCGCGGCTCCGGCGCGGACGTGATGCAGGGCGAAACCGCGACGCTCATCCACACCACCAACTGGTACAAGGCCTGGCAGGGGATCACCTACGTGATCTACGACAACGACTACGACATGGTGGTGGACGTGGGTCGCTACCGTGCGGACATGGGGCTCCATCGTTTCGAAACGCCGCAGGCGATCCTCGACGGCTACCTCGCCGCGGGCACGCCCCCGTGGGAGATGCCGTACTTCTCCTGGCGCCTCTACGACTACGAGCGCGCGAACGAGATCGCCCGCCGCGGCGCGGAGGCGAAGGCCGCGCTCATGGATTCACCGCCGGAAGAAACGGCGTGACGTTTTCGCGCGCCTTCATGCCCTACACTCGTGAGTGAGAGATTGGAGCGATACGCCGCGCGCAGAAGAGCGCGACAAAGGCGGTCGCCTCGGGGCGATGAGGGGCCATATGAAGGTATACCTGCGCGAATACATCTATCCGCCGGCGCGTGAGAAGCTCGCCGAGCACGCGGAGATCGTCGATTCGCTCGAGCCGGCGGAGGAGATCGACGCGGTGATCATCCGCACGGACGAGGTGCCCCGCTCCTTCATCGAGCGCGCGAAGAACCTGAAGGTCATCGGCAAGCACGGCGTGGGCTGCAACACCATCGACCTCGAGGCCGCCAAGGAAGCCGGCGTGCCCGTGATCAACACCCCCACGGCCAACATGAACGCCGTGGCCGAGCTCATCGTCGGCCTCATGCTCGACACCGCGCGCAACATCTCCTACGCCGACCGCGTCACACGTGGCGAGGGCTTCTCGCGCATCGCTCCGCCCGAGATCGAGGGCGTGGAGCTCACCGGCAAGACCGTCGGCCTCGTGGGCATGGGCAACATCGCGCGCCGCGTGGGCGAGATCTTGAAGGGCGGCTTCGGCGTGAAGCTCGTGGGCTACGACACCTACATCCCGCGCGAGCAGGCCGAGGCCTGGGGCATCGAGCAGTACGACGACCTCAAGGAGATGCTCGCCGTCGCCGACCTCGTGAACATCTCCGTGCCACTCACTCCCGAGACCAAGGGCATGATCGCCGCCGAGGAGCTCAAGTGCATGAAGCCGACGGCGATCCTCATCAACGCCGCGCGTGGCGGCATCGTCGACGAGGACGCGCTCTTCGACGCGCTCGAGGCGAAGACGATCCGCGCCGCCGCCTGCGACGCCTTCGTGGAGGAGCCGCCCAACGGCCAGAACAAGCTCATGGGCCTCGACAACTTCGTGGCGACGCCGCACATCGGCGCCGACAGCTCCGAATCGCTCGAGCGCATGGGCGAGCAGGTCGTGGACCAAGTGCTCGACGTCCTCGACGGCCACAAGCCCGCCCGCACCGTAAACGGCGTGTAGGACACGCATACTCGCAGCTATAAGGCGTAAGGGATCACCTCGGGAGAGAGAAAGGGACTACATGAAGAAGCAGACCGGCCTGACGATCGTCAAGGACTTCGCGCGTCCGGATGAGGCGCTCGTGAAGCAGTTCGAGGGTGTGGCCGTGGCCAACCTCGACGACGTGATGAACCGCATCTCGTCCGTGAACGAGCACCTGAACCCCGTGAACGAGAGCCCGCTTCTGGGCACGGCCTTCACGGTGAAGGTCCCCGCGGGCGACAACCTCATGTTCCACGTGGCGATGGACCTCGCCAAGCCGGGTGACGTCATCGTCATCGACGCCGGCGGCGATACGCATCGCTCGATCTTCGGCGAGCTCATGGTCACCTACTGCCGCATGCGCGGCATCAAGGGCATCGTCGTGGACGGCTCCGTGCGCGACGTCGACGCCATGCGCAAGCTCGAGGACTTCGCCATCTACGCGCGCGGCGTCACCCCTGACGGCCCCTACAAGAACGGCCCCGGCGAGGTGAACACGCCGGTCGTGGTGGGCGGCCAGGTGGTCTTCCCCGGCGACATCGTCCTCGGCGACGCCGATGGCGTCCTCTTCATCCGTCCCGAGGAGGCCCCCGAGCTCCTCGAGAAGGTGCACGTGATCGAGAACAACGAGAAGAAGATCCTCGAGATAATGGCGCGCGAGGGCACCTACATCCGCTCCTGGGTGCAGCCCAAGCTCGACACCTACGACATCGACTACATCGACTACGCCGACTACACGAAGTAGGCAAAACGCGCAGGTCAAGCGGGGCGTCCATGCGATGCGCTGAGGGTGCGTCGCGGGGCGCCCCGCGTCTGGCGAGAGCGGTTGGGGGAATGCGGGATGGTAGAGGCGAACGAGGGTTTCAGCCTGGAGGAGCTCGCGGCCGAGGTGGACGCGGGGACGCTCGCGCGCGACGGCGCACCGGGCGCGCACCCGGACTTCGACCGGCTCGTGCGCATCATCTGGCGTCTTCGCCAGCCGGATGGCTGCCCGTGGGACAAGGTGCAGACGCATGCCTCCATCCGCAAGAACATGATCGAGGAGGCCTACGAGGCCGCCGACGCCATCGACGAGCAGAGCGACTCGCACCTCGCGGAGGAGCTCGGCGACGTGCTCATGCAGGTGCTGCTCCACGCGCAGATGGGCGCCGACGAGGGCAGCTTCACCATCGATGACGTTATCCGCGCCCTGAACGAGAAGCTCCTGCGTCGCCATCCGCACGTGTTCGGCGAGCTATCCGCCGAGAACGCCACCGAGGCGCTCGCCTCGTGGGAGGCCGTGAAGGATCGCGAACGCGAGGCAGCCGGTGCCAGGGAGGGCAAGGCGAAAGAGGGGCTCCTCGATTCCGTGCCGCACTCGTTTCCCGCGCTCATGCAGTGCCAGAAGATCTCGAAGCGCGCGGCGCGTGCCGGCTTCGACTGGCCGAGCGTGGAGGCCGTCTGGGAGAAGGTGGCGGAGGAGAAGGCCGAGCTCGATGCCGAGGAACCGGGAAGCGAGGCATGGGAAGGCGAGTTCGGCGACCTGCTGTTTTCCCTCGTGAACGTGGCCCGCTGGGAGGGCGTGGACGCCGAGCGCGCACTCGAGCGCGCGAACGCGAAGTTCCGCCTGCGCTGGGCGCGCGTGGAGGCGGTGCTCGCGAAGGAGGGCCTCGAGCCGGCGGACGTGTCGACCGCTCGGCTGAACGAAATCTGGGATTCGGTGAAAGATCGCGAAGTCGAGCTGCGGTGATGGCATACTAGCCACGGCGCAACGCGCACCACCCAAACACACCTGAAACGACCGCGCAGAGGCAGCCCATGTCCACCAACTCCGCAACGGCTGTGAGTCTCACCCGGCAGGATGCTCGGGTGTTGGGTCGCGCGCTGCATCGCGAAGGCGCCTTCGAGTCGCGCTCCACGGTGAACGATCGCCTGATCGCCGAGGTGGAGCGCATGCGGAGCGCGGACTCCGCTGCGGTGGCGGAAGGCCCCGAGAAGCCTGCGCGCCCGAAGGCGTCGGGGTCGAGGCGATCGAAGCGCACCACCGCGAGGCCCAAGGCCACGCGCACGGCAACGGCGGCGAAGGCCACGCAAACCGCGAAGTCCTCGCGCGCTTCGAAGGCCACGACCTCTCGCCCGAGGAAGCAGAAGGCGGCGCCCACTCCGAACGTGACCGGCGTGCCCGCCATCCTCGACAGGGTCCTCGCCGCGTTCA
Organism: uncultured Atopobiaceae bacterium; assembly: GCA_947581665.1. Taxonomy (GTDB): domain Bacteria; phylum Actinomycetota; class Coriobacteriia; order Coriobacteriales; family Atopobiaceae; genus CANRLS01. The sequence continues at coordinate 6,009 of CANPVI010000073.1, forward strand.
ATGGCGCCCTCGACTGGCTCTTCGGCCTTCACGGCCTTGCGAAGGGCGCCATGATCGCGCTTGCGAGCGCGGGCGTGCTCTTCCTCTTCTTCTACCAGCCCGCAGCCAACCTCTGGGCCGCGCATCGCGACCACGACCAGCTGCTCGCCGAGCAGCAGGCCCTCGCCGAGGTCTCCGACGAGCTCGAGGAACGCATCGCCGAGCTTCGCACCGAAGAGGGCATCATGGACGAGGCGCGCATCCGCGGCTACGCCCCCGCCGGCGAGATTGCCGCTGACGCGAGCGAGCTCGTGGGCGAGGAGGACGTCGGTATCATTGCGGTGCTGGGCCAGGCGCCCGAGGAGACGGAGGATTCACCCCTCACGCAGGCGCTTGACGTGTTCTTCGGCTACCAAAAGAGGGCGTGAGCGCGGGCCCTCTGGCTGAGGAGGGCCACATGGCGCGCATTGAGGTCATCGACATCGGCACCGTTTCGGTGCGCATGGGCATCTCCGACGTTTCCGAAGGAAGGATCGAGACCTTCACGAAGAAGACGCAGGTGTGCGACCTCGGCACGGGGCTCGACGAGACCGGCGTGCTCTGCGATGCCGCGATCGAGCGCGTGCTCGGCGCGGTGCGCGGCTACCTTGGCTGCTTCGCGAGGAACCGCTGCGATGCGGTGGTGTGCACGCTCACGCAGAGCGCGCGCGAGGCGGCGAACGCCGACGCGCTCCTCGCGCCGCTTGCCGCCCTCGGCCTGAAACCGCAGGTGATCGACGGGCACACCGAGGGCCTCATCGCCGCCTATGGCGTCTCGATCGACCCGCTCCTCGCGGGCGAGCTGGCTGGCGCGCACCATCCGCTCGTGGCGGATAGCGGTGGCGGATCCACCGAGCTCTGCGTGCTCGCGGACGCCGAGAGCTGGGTCGCTTCCACGCCGGTGGGCAGCCGGCGAGTGAGCGAGCGCTTCCTCTCCGCGGGAGATCCTCCGAGCGCAGGGGACGTGGCACGTGCGCGCGAGTGGTGCGAGGAGGAGTTCCGCGCGGCTGCGGCCACGACCGATCTCATCGACCCCGCGGCACCGCTCGTGGTGTGCGGGGGCGCCTCGACCACGCTCGCCGCGGTGCACCACGAGCTCGAGCACTACAACCCCGCGATCGTCCACGCGACGGTGCTCTCGAAGGAGGGGATCGACGCCATGGTGGCGCGCTTCGCGGCGATGCCCGTCGCCGTGCGAGCCGAGGTGGTGGGCGTGCACCCGGATCGCGCGCCGGTGGTGCTGGGATCCGCGGTCGTGCTCTCGTCGCTCCTCGCGGCGCTCGAGATGGACGAGCTCGTGGTGAGCGAGGCCGACAACCTCCAGGGCATCGCCCTCCTCGCCGCCGCGGAGCTCGCCGGCGACCCCGCACCCATCGACTGGCTCCCCGCCCTCACCCTCGCGGAATGAAGTGCGCCGCTACACTCGTCTTCATCCGGGGGCGTGGCGCAATTGGCAGACGCAGGGGACTTAAAATCCTTGAGTTGAGGGTTCGAATCCCTCCGCCCCTACCAAAAAATGCGAGCCCAGCCGAGCTGGGCTCTTCTTGCATTTGGCGGAGGGATTCGAACCAAATCCA
>CANPVI010000074.1 GCA_947581665.1 uncultured Atopobiaceae bacterium
CCACGGCGCCTGATGACACGATGATCGGGCGCCAGCCCTCGCCCGCGATCTCTGCGGCCTCGGAGGCGATGGCGACGACGCGCGCGGGGTCGAAGAGGCCCCGCCCGTCGACCAAAGACGAGCTTCCCACCTTGCAGACGATCACACGGTCGAGGTAATCGGGGTGCCGCTCGCTCATGCGTCGTCCTCCTCGCCATGCGCATCCATCTCGACGGGGCCCACGTAGTCGAAGGCGATCTCGAGGATCCGCACCTCATCGCCGTTCTTCGCGCCCGCCTCGAGCAGCGCGTCATCCACCCCGAGCCGCGCGAAGCGGCTCTGGAGGTAGGCGACCGCCTCCTCGTTGTCCCAATCGGTCTGCACGACCCAACGCTCGATGGTCTCGCCGAAAAGGCGCCAGCCATCCTCCTCGCGCACGAGGGTGAAGGGAGGCTCGTCCTTCTTCGCGGTTCCGCGCCACACCTGCTCATAGGGGCTTTCCGTAGCCGCGAGGGCCTCCGCGCGAAGCGCACGCTCCTCGAAGACGAGCGCGCCAAGCGCCTGCTTGAGGGCGCCGATCCCCTCGCCGGTGAGGGCCGAGACGGCGAAGAAGGGACGCTCGAGCTCATCGGCGCGCTCCCTCACGCGCGCCACGGCCTCGCGCGTGTCGGGCATGTCCACCTTGTTGGCCACGATGACCTGCGGGCGCTCGGCGAGCGAAGGATCGTAGGTGACGAGCTCCGAATCGATGATCTCGAGGTCGTCGACCGGATCGCGGCCCTCGAAGTCGCCCGTGGCGTCCACCACGTGCACGATCACCGAGCAACGCTCGATGTGGCGGAGGAAATCGTGCCCGAGGCCGCGCCCGTCCGCCGCGCCCTCGATGAGGCCGGGCACGTCAGCCACCACGTAGTCGTAGTCATCCGTGCGCACCGCGCCCAGACTCGGGATGAGCGTGGTGAAGGGGTAGCTCGCCACCTTCGGGCGCGCCTTGCTCATCGCGGCCACGAGGGAGGATTTCCCCACCGAGGGCATGCCCACGAGCGCGGCGTCGGCCATGAGCTTCATCTCGAGCTCGATCCAGAGCTCCTTTCCCGGCTCCCCGCGCTCGGCAAAGCCCGGAGCGCGACGCACGCTCGTCACGAAGTGCGGGTTGCCATAGCCGCCCTTGCCGCCCCGCGCCACCACGAGGCGCTCGCCCGCGCGCGTGAGGTCACCGAGCTCCGCCACGGGCTCCATCGTCTGGGCATCGAGCGAGCGCACCTGCGTGCCGAGGGGAACGGGGAGGATGAGGTCGGCGCCGTCCTTGCCGTGCTTGCGCGCACCCTGGCCATGGGTGCCGCGCTCAGCCGCGAAATGGTGCTTGTAGCGATAATCCACAAGCGAGGACTTCTGGGGATCGGCCACGAGGATGACCGAGCCCCCGTCGCCCCCGTCGCCGCCGTCGGGCCCTCCCTTGGGCACGTGCGCCTCTCGCCTGAAGGACAGGCAGCCCGCCCCGCCGTCCCCGGCCCTCACGTGGATGTGCACTCTGTCGGTGAAATCGGCCAGCTCACTCACCTCTTCGCATCTGATGACGCCCGCCATTGTATCGTGGCTCCGCGAAGGCTCATTCCCCTTCGCCCGTTCCCGCGATGAAAGGACGCCCATGCTTCCCTCGGCATTCGATGTGCTCGGCCCCATCATGGTGGGCCCTTCGAGCTCCCACACCGCGGGCGCGCTGCGCATCGGGCGCATGGCCGCCGAGCTCGCGCCCTCTGAGATCAAGGCGGCATCCTTCACGCTCTACAACTCCTTTGCGAAGACCGCCGAGGGCCACGGCACGACAAGGGCCCTCGTGGCGGGAGTCCTCGGGATGGACACCGACGATCCGCGCATCAGCCATTCCCGGGAGATTGCGGCCGAGCGGGGCGTCGACATCGCCTTCGAGCTCGTGGCCTCGGCGCCCGATATCCATCCCAACACCGCCGACGTCACGCTCTTCTGCGAGGGCGAGGCCACGGTCGAGGTGCGCGGTGAATCGATCGGCGGCGGCAGGATCCGCCTCTCCGCCATCGACGGCGCGCCCATCGAGGTCACGGGAGACCTTCCCACGCTCTTCATCCGCCACCGCGATCAGCCGGGCGTGTTGGGACGGCTCTGCACTGCCGTCGCGGTTGCCGGCGTGAACATCGCCACCATCAAGACCACGCGCAGGGCCCCAGGAGCCGACGCCTTCACCGTGATCGAATCGGACGAGGTCATCCCCATGGAGCTCCTGGATGCGCTCATCGAGGATCCCGAGGTCGTCTACGGTCGCGTCCTCTTCATCGCCGGGGCGCGCCTCGAAGCGCAGGCCGCCTTCGACGAGGACTTCTCCTCGGCATCCGCCCTCCTTGCCGCGGCGCAGGAGATGCCCGGATCCATAGGCGCACTCATGCGGCGTCGCGAGATCGCGCTCGTGGCGCAGGATCCCCACGCCAACGCCGCTGCCTCGGTGGACGCGGCGATGGAGAAGGTCGCGAAGGTCATGGGCGAGGAGGTGCGCGACACCCTCGAGGAGCCGCGCCCCTCGCTCGGAGGCTTCCTCGATGGGGAGGCGAAGCGGGTCCTCGACCACGAGCGCGCCCTCACGCTCCTCGGCGGCGATGTCGAGGGTCGCGCGATTGCCTACGCGATGGCCACCGTCGAGCGCTCGGATACGATGGGCGTGATCGTGGCGGCCCCCACGGCGGGGGCCTCCGGCATCGTGCCGGGCTCGTTGATCGCACTCGGCGAGGCGCTCGCCGAGGCTGCGGGCCTCCCCCTCTCCCCCGTCGTCTCGCTCCCCCGCTTCGAGAAGGCCCTCTGGTGCGCCGCAGCCATCGGTGCCATCGCCCAGGGAAACGCCTCCGTCTCGGGCGCGGAGGCCGGTTGTCAGGCCGAGACGGGGGTGGCCGCCGCCATGGCCGCAGCCGGCCTCACCCAGATGCTCTACGGCTCACCCGCCGCGTGCCTTGACGCCGCCGCCATCGCCATCGCGAACACGCTCGGGCTCGTATGCGATCCCGCACTCGGGCTCGTGGAGTATCCCTGCCAGCTGAGAAACGCGGGAGGCGTCGCACAGGCCTTCTGCGCGGCTCGCCTCGCGCTCAGCGGCGTGGAGAGCCCGGTTGGCCTCGACGAGGCGCTCGCGGCCATGGAGAGCGTCGGGGGCGCACTTCCCGCCGCGCTCAGGGAGACGGCGGAGGGGGGACTCGCGCAGTGCCCGAGCATCCTCGCCCGCTGCAAGGACTGCCCCCACTCCTAGCCCCACCGCTCGCGTAAAAAACGGGCCCGCCCCAGGGGAGCGAGCCCGCCTCACCTGCAATTGGAACCGCGCCTACGCGGCGTCCTCCTCGTCGGCGATGACGCTCACGGTGTGACGCGCGCTCTGCACGAACTTCACGTGACCGGAGGCCTTCGCAAAGAGCGTGTCGTCCTTGCCGATCCCCACGTTCTCGCCGGGGTGGAAGTGCGTGCCGTGCTGGCGGACGATGATCTCGCCGGCCTTCACGAACTGGCCGCCGGAGCGCTTGACGCCAAGTCGCTGACCGTTCGAATCGCGGCCGTTCCTCGAGGAACCGAGACCCTTTTTATGTGCCATGGAAAGCCTCTCTTTGCTATCGAACGGGAGCCTAGAGCTCGGGAATGCTCACGACCTCGAGCGAGGTGAGCTGCTGGCGATGGCCCCTCAGGCGGTGGTAGCGCTTGCGCTTGTGGAACTTGTAGACGAGCTTCTTCACATCCTTGTGGTGGTCGAGCACCTTCGCGGTGACGGTCTTGCCCTCGAGCGCGGAGGGCGTGGCCTCGGTGGTGGAGCCGTCGGAGACGAGGAGCACGGGAAGCTCCACCTCGTCTCCCACCCCAACCGCGAGCTTCTCCACATCGAGGACGGTGCCCTCGCTCACGCGATACTGCTTGCCACCGGTCTTGACGATTGCATACATTGATTGTTCCTTCGATGTCGGTTTTCACGCAAGGGTCAACTATAAAGGCCCGGAGCTGGGGCGTCAATGCACGTGGGCGCTCCGCGACGCGCCTCCACGAGGCCGCGCGCCTACGCGCCGTCCATGGACACGCCACCCGATGCGTTGAAGCGTATCCATGCGGGCTTGGGCGCCGGCGTGGCCTCCTCCACGTCGGCCGTGGGCTTCGAGCCGGACCCCTTCTTGGCCTTCGGATGGAAGTAGAGCGCATCAGGGCCGAGCTTCACCACATCGCCCGTGAGCTGGCCGATCTTCTCGGTTGCGAAATCCCCGAGATCCCTCACCCTCGCGAGCACCCCGCCGAGCGGGCCCTCCAGCGCGTCTTGGGCGTCGAAGCGCGCAACGAGGAGGTTGCCGGTTATCACCGCTCCGGCGAAGCCCGACGCGCCACGCACGAGCCAGCCGAACTTCGGCACGGCCTTCTCGGCGATGCCCGCAACCGTGCGCACCACGGCGCCGAACGCCACGATCGCGACGATCTCCGGCAGGCGCTCGAAGGAGATCTGCTGGTCGTACACCGAGGCGATGTCGAACGCGAGCTTGAACTCGTTCGCCGTCACCATCGCGAAGTCGAAGATGCCCGGAATGAAGTTGAACGTGGCGACCGCCGCGTTCGACATGGCCACGGCGTTGATGAGGTTCTGAGCCACCGCGCGACGGCAGAACGGGAAGTTCGCCGCGAAGGCCACCTCCTTGCCGGTGCTTGCCACGATCCAGTGCCCGAGGCGATCGACGAGCTCGCTCGGATCGGACGAGAGGAGCCTCGAGGCCACCGCGCCACCCAGCGTGCAACCCGGCACCTCGACGCTCGAGCGACCGACCATGAGCGTGGGGACGTTCGCGGAGAGCCACGTGATGCCGGCGTCGTGGCACGCCGTGGTCGAGCCGCCGCAGAGCACGAGGGCGACGTCGCAGGAGGGATCGGCGCTGAAAGGCACCCCGGGCTCGATGCGGTTCACGCACACCATCGCCTCGGAGGTGGAGGGGATGAGCGCCTCCCTCACCGTCGCGGCGATCTCCTGGGGCGTCTCGGGGTCCACGGAGACCCCCACGCGAATGGACTGCGTGCGATCCGCCTCGGCCTTGCGCCCCGTGTTCAGCAGCTCCACGAGGTTCGCCGCGTTCAGAAAGTCCATGATGCCCATAGCTCGCTCCTCGGATATCTCAGCTGTCGCCCCTAGTGTAGCCCCAGCATGTGCGAGCGAGGGAGCTTATGGTCCCCGCTCAGCCGGCCTTCGGGCGGTGGAAATACACGCTTTGCACCATGCCGACGGCCGCCAGCTGCACGACCATCGACGAGGCGCCGTAGCTTATGAAGGGCAGCGGAATGCCGGTGATGGGCATGATGCCGAGGCACATGCCGATGTTCTCCAGCACCTGGAAGGACCACATGGCCACCACGCCCACGAGCACGAGCTTCGCGAAGGGGGCCTCCGTCGCCTGCGCGAGCTTGATCGTGGAGAAGATGAGCCACGCGAAGAGCCCGAGGAGCACGCACGCCCCGAGGAATCCGAACTCCTCGGCAAGGAGGGCGAAGACGAAATCGGTGTGCGCCTCGGGAAGGAAGCCCTGTCCCGCCTGGGTGGCGTTGCCGATGCCCTTTCCGAAGAGGCCGCCGCTTCCCACGGCGATCTTGGCCTGTTGGAGGTTGTAGCCGTCCCCCGCCGGATCCACCGAGGGATCGATGAAGACGATGAGGCGCTTCACCTGGTAGTCCTTGAGGATGTTCGGCAGCCCGGGCGTCACCGAGCAGAAGATGACGACGCCCACCACGAGTGCCACGAGCACGAGCGTGGCGATCACCCATTCCGCCTTCGCGCCCGAGCAAATGATGATCGCGGCGCCCGCGACGAGGACGATGAGCGAGGAGCCGAGGTCCTGCGTCACGAGGAGCACGAAAGGGATCGCGAGCATGCCGCAGAGCTTGAGGTAGTCCTCGAACTTCTTTATCCGCCCGTTGTAGGAGGCGCCGAGGGCGGCCATGAGGTAGATGGTGACGAGCTTCATGATCTCCGAGGGCTGGATGCGCAGCCCGATGACGGGGATCTGGATCCAGCCGGTCATGCCCTTTGCCGAATACCCGAGCCCGGGAATGAGCGGCAAGAGGAAGAGCACGATGTCGGCGATGAGAAGCGCATGCGTGAAGTTCGCGAGGTCACGATAGTCGTATCGCCAGATGATGATGGCACAGGCCAAGCCGAGCGCGACTCCGACGAGCTGGCGGGGAAGCGAGGCGTCGCCGATGGAGAGCGAGGCCGACCACACCACCACGAGCCCGAAGAGCACGAGCAGGCACGCGGGAATGAGGACCGGGAGGTAGAGCTCCTTCATGATCTTCGGCCTCGCGAGCGCGCGGGTCTTCGGGCCTTGGGGGCTGAGACCGCTGTCAAGCGGACGCGCGAGGTCGCCGATGGTGTGGGGACGGGGTCCTGTCTTCGAGTGGGTAGCCATGGATGAGAGCCTAGCGCGCGCCTTCCGAGGAGACGGCGCTCGAGTTGTCGGGCGCGTCGTAGATCGCGCCGAGCACGTCGCGTACGGCGTACATGGCGGATTGCGAACCGAAGCTGCCCTGTTCGACGACGGCGGCGACGACGTACTTCGGATCGTCCGCCGGGGCGAAGGCCACGAACCAGCCCGTCGAGCGGTCGTAGCCCTGGCGCTCCGCCGTACCGGTCTTTCCCGCCACGCTCACCGGAAGGTTCGTGAAGTGCGAGGTGGTGGCGGCATCCTCCTCGTAGATGACGCCCCGGAGCGCATCGCGGGCGAAGGCGAGGTACTCCTTCGATTCGCCCACCTCGACGGGCTTCGGCTCATAGGCGAGCACCGAGCCCGATGCGTTCGAGTTCTGCACCTCCTTCAGCACGTGCGGCGTCCATATCGTGCCATCGTTGGCGATCCCCATGTAGACGCTCGCCATCTGCAACGGCGTCACGAGGAGGTCGCCTTGGCCGATGACGAGGTTCGTCGTGTCGCCGCCGTGCCACACGCGATCCTCGTCGCTCCACGAGCTGAAGTAGTCCCACTTCCACTGGGCGTCGGGGATTCGACCCGCCTCCTCGCTCGGCAGGTCGACGCCGAGCTTGCTCCCGAGGTTCCACTCGCGATACTTCGCCTGGAGCGCCTCGGGGGTGTCCGAGTAGAAGATCGCCTTGCCGATCTCGTAGAACACGCTGTCGCAGGAGTAGACGATGCCCGAGCGCATGTCCATCACGCCGTGTCCGTTGTGGTTCCAGCAGTACTGGCCGGATGCCTCGCCGAAGCCCGTCCAAAAGCCCGTGCAGTTGTAGGCGGAATTGATGGTGGACACGCCGGAATCGAAGGCCGCGAACGCGGAGAGCGGCTTGATGGTGGATGCCGAGGGATAGGTGCCCGAGACGCAGCGGTTGAGCAGCGGGTAACCGCTCTTCTCGTCGTTCAGCTGCTCCCAGTCGGCCATGGCGATGCCGCCGACGAAGACTGACGGCTCGAAGGTGGGTGCGCTCGCCATCGCGATGATCTCGCCGTTCGTCGCGTCGAGGACGAGGCAGGCACCGCGCCCCACGCCGCT
>CANPVI010000075.1 GCA_947581665.1 uncultured Atopobiaceae bacterium
GAGGCGATGACCTCCTGCACGAACTCGAGGCCGAGCCACTGCGAGAGCAGAAGGCCGCCCGAGCCGGTGATGGAGACGCCCATCTCCACCTCGCCGAGCACCTCGCGCGCGCCGGCGAAGAGCTCCTTGGCCGTGGCGCGGATGTCGGTGTGGTGGCGCTGGTAGTTGGCGTAGACGATGGCGCCGGTCTCGTCGATGACCGCGAGCTTCACCGTCGTGGAGCCCACGTCGATGCCGAGGCGGAGCCTCCTGCCCGCAACCGCGCTGGGGTCGGCGGGCTTCAGCTCGGCGCCGTTGGCCACGAGTTCGATGTTCTTGAGTTCGTTGGTCATGAGCGAGCCTCCATGAAGCTCTGGATGATGGAGAGGCCGTAGCCTTCGATGTCGATGTCGTGCGAGTTCTGGTAGAGATCGCCGGGACGGACGAACACGAGCAGCGAGAGCAGGCGCGCGAGGGCCTCGGCCGGTTCGCGCATGCCACCCGCCACCCAGCGTTCGATCACCGCGAAGATGGCGCCCACGGCAAACGAGATGTAGTAGTCGTAGAAGCTCGAGAGGCCGAGCGGGCCGAGACCACGCAGCGCGTGCGCCGCGGCGATGCTCGACGCGCGGCTCTTCAGCTCCTGCGCGAAGGAGGGGTCGCCACCGGCGCCCATGATGGCCGTGAGGTAGTCCTTGCGCTCCTTCATCTTCGAGAGGATCTCCACAGAGCCGGGCACCGGCTCCATGCGGTCGATGGCGGCGAACACCTCGTCGAGCTCGATGGAGCAAAGGTCCTCTACGAGGTCGGTGAGCTCGGAGATCGTCTCCTCCTTCACGGCGTTCGCGAGCTCGGAGATGTCGCGATAGTGGGCGTAGAACGTCCGGCGCGTGAGGCCGGAGCGGTCCGCCACGGCGGTGACGGTGACCTTCGAGAGGTCGCCGATCTCCACGAGCGCGAGGACGAAGGCGGAGCGAAGCGCGCGCCGAGAGCGCAGGCAGCGCGGATCGTTGCTTGGTGCGGCCTGGAAGTCGTTCTCGAGGTCGATCGTTGCGAGCATGCTAGTCCTTCCATGCGTTCTGAGCTCGGCTATTTCACACCGGGCGCAGTAATGCGCAGTTTGTGCAATAGTGCGCACGCCGGGAAGTATTGCACACGCTGTGCAACGTGGGAACAACCCCGCACGAAAGGCCAATATCTGTTCACGAATGCTTCACACGCTATGGAGGGCGTGTGAGGTCACCTCCTAGGGGCACCAAACCGAAAACGCGGTCACCTCATGCGTGAGCGGCGTCGACCGCGGCGTCTGGCAGATGAGGGCCCCGGAGCCTCGCTCGAACCCGTCGAAGCCATCGAGCAACGAGAAGTACCTCGCGTCATTCGCGTCGAGCGTCGCGGCTTTCCAGCCGCATGGAGGGGAAACCCGTGCAAGAACGGAATCTGATTCCGTTCTTGCACGGGTTTTGGCGACGAAAGGGGGCAGGGCGCGACCGCCCTACCCTCGCATCACATCAGCGTTCATACGCGATGGGGACCATGCCTCATGCGCCAATGGCGGAGAGGAAGGCCTCCACCTGCGCGCCTATGAGCTCCTCTACCTCGGGGCTTATGGTGAGGACGTTCGTCTTCATGGCCTCTGCGCCGTAGCCCATGAGGCAGGAGGGCTGCGTGGGCTCGGCAAAGCGCACGAACCTCAGGAGCTCGGTGAGCTTCTCGGCCATGCCCGCGCCCTTGCGACCACCGCCTGCGGCGGAGATGGCGACGGGCATGCCGTGGATGGGAAGTGGCGTCTTGTAGTCCATCGGGATGATGGGGCGCGAGAGCCAGTCGATGAGGTTCTTCACGTGGCCCGGATAGCTGCTGTTGTACTCGGGCGAGACGATCCACAGGCCGTCGGCCGCGGCCACCTCGGCGCGCACGCGGGCAACGACGGGGTCCTCGGTGCCATCGGCGTGTTCGAGGTCCTGGTTCATGGGGGGAAGATCCTGATAGGCGAGGTAGCGCACCGTAGCGCGGTCGCCGATGCGCCTCTCGATCCCATGGGCGAGCTGGCGGTTCAACGACTTCTCGCGAAACGATCCGACGACCATGAGGATTGTCTTCATCTCTGCTCCCCCTACGCGATGTGGCATGCACGTCCGCCCATGAGCCTACCCATCGCGCTCCCCTCCGAACCTCGCAAGACGAAAGGGACGGTTCTCGTGTCCCGAGACGAAAGAACCGTCCCTTTCGTCTTGCGGGAATGCGACCGGCCACACGAAACAAACACGTAAGGTTCGGCGAGCGTACGCGGCGTTTCGAACGCCGTGCGGGCGGGAATAGAGCTGCTAACGTGCTTCAGGGAAAGGACGGCACACCATGGAAACCCATCAACGGGGAATCTGGATTTCATCCATCATCCTCACCCTCTTCGCCCTTGCGGGCATCGTGCTCGGCGTGGTCGTACTGCTCTTTGGCGCGGGCGTCTTCGGCGTGGGTGCGGGCACGATCGCCCTCAGCGCCTACGTGGTGAGTGGCTTTCTCATCGGCGCCGGGATCATCGGGATCATCCAGTCCGTCTACCAGCTCATCGTCGGGGCCTACGGCATCCGCGGCGTGGATGGGCCCGGTCGCGCGCGCACGCTCCTCGTACTCGCCATCATCGAGCTCATCTCCGCAGGCGTGGCACTCGCGTTCTACGCCTTCAACATGGGCAACGGCACCGTGAACCTCCTGCCGAACGTCATCGGCTCGATCATCGACGTCATCGCCTCCGCGGTCCTCATGTTCTGCACGGGCCGCGTGAAGAGCGGCTTGCTCCCCGGCGATGCCTACTAGCGTGGGATGCGCCTCGCAGGCCAGCGCCACGATCCCCCGTCAGGCCCAGCCCGGGGGATCGGGTGCGCCTCGCCTGCTCATCATCTACACCGGCGGCACGATCGGCATGGTGCGCGATCCGAAGACGGGCGCGCTCGCGCCGTTCGACTTCGACCACCTGATCGACAACGTGCCGCGCCTCGCGCGCCTCGGCTACACGCTGGGGCGCGTGCAGTTCCACCCCGCCATCGACAGCTCGAACATGAGTCCCGCGCACTGGGCGGCCATCGCGCGCGCCATCGAGGCGAACTACTCGCGCTACGACGGCTTCGTGGTCCTCCACGGCACGGACACGATGGCCTACACGGCCTCCGCGCTCTCGTTCATGCTGCAGAACCTCGCGAAGCCGGTGATCGTCACGGGTTCGCAGCTGCCGATCTCGGACATCCGCGAGGACGGCACCACGAACCTCATCACGGCGTTGCAGATCGCCGCGGCAAGGGACGACGTCGGCCAGCCGATGGTGCGCGAGGTGGCCATCTCCTTCGGCGACACGCTCGTGCGCGGCAATCGCGCCACCAAGGCGAGCTCCACGGAGTTCGGCGCGTTCCGGTCCTTCAACTATCCCGCGCTCGCCACCATGAACCTCCACATTCGCTTCCGCGAGGAGCTGCTCTGGCGCCCGAGCGCACGTGGCGCCTTCTCCACGCAGACGACGCTCGATCCGGCCGTCTCGGTCGTCTTCCTGCACCCCGGCATGACGGAGGCCTCGCTTCGCGCGCAGCTCGCGGAGAGCGGCATCAAGGCCTTCGTGCTGCGCACCTACGGCGCTGGCAACGCCCCCACCACGCCGTGGTTCACCTCGGCCATCGCCGATGCGGTGCGCGAGGGGCGCCTCATCGTGAACGTCACGCAATGCCCGGACGGCGGCGTGGAGGAGACGCGCTACGACACGGGCGACGCGCTCGCCGAGGCCGGCGTGATCTCCGGCTACGACCTCACGTGCGAGGCCGCCGTGACGAAGCTCATGTACCTCTTCGGCCTCGGGCTCTCCGGAGCCGACGTGGCGCGTGCGATGCGGCATTCGCTGCGAGGCGAACTCACGGAGCCCGGCGCGTAAGGAACACGGTGCGCGTAATTCTTGTCGAGATGCTCCTTTACACTCTCCTCGGGTGAAAGGGGTGCACGATGGCTGAGGCGTGGGACGCCGTCATCAATGGCAATTGCCTCGAGGTCATGGCGGGGCTTGCGCCGGAGAGCGTGGATCTCATCTTCGCGGATCCCCCGTATTGGATGCGCACATCGGGCGAGCTCCAGCGCGTGGAGGGCACCGTCTTCGACGGCGTGGACGACGCATGGGATCAGTTCAGCGAGCTCTCGGCGTATGAGGCCTTCACGCGCGAGTGGCTCTCCGCGTGTCGGCGCGTGCTCAAGCCCCACGGCTCCATCTGGGTGATCGGCGGGATGCAGTGCATCCACACCATCGGCGCCATCATGCAGGACCTCGGGTTTTGGATCGTGAACGACGTCGTGTGGCGCAAGTCGAACCCCACGCCAAACTTCCACGGTACGCGCCTCACGAACAGCCACGAGACGCTCATCTGGGCCACGAAGTCCAAGGATTCGAAGTACACCTTCAACTACAAGACGGCGCGCGAGCTCAACATCGACACCGTGAGCCCGACGGACTACGAATCCGGCGTGCGCAAGCAAATGGGCTCGATCTGGACGTTCCCCGTGTGCTCCGGCAGCGAGCGCCTGAAGAACGCCTCCGGCAAGAAGCTCCACAGCACCCAGAAGCCCCTCGCACTGCTGCTGCGCGTGGTGGCCATCTCCTCGCGCTACGGCGATCTCGTGCTCGATCCCTTCGGCGGCACGATGACCACGGGCGTGGCGTCGAAGATCCTCGGGCGCCACTACCTCATGATCGAGCAAGACGAGGAGTACTGCGACGCGGGAGTGGCGCGGCTCGCGATGACGGCGCCGGAGGACGGGCCCATCGCCCACGCCGCCTACGACGAGCGGCCGCCGAGGGCTCCCATGGCGAGCATGATCGAAGAGGGATTCTTCACCGTGGGCGAGCCCTTCTACCTGCGCGATGGACGCGAGATCGCCACGCTCGTCGCGGACGGGAAGCTGAGCTTCGAAGGCGAGGCCCTCGACATGCACACGCTCGCCGCAAAGGCGCGCGGAGCGAAGGCCACGCGCCTGAACGGCTTCGACGTATGGCACGTGAAGCGCGACGGCGAGCTCGTCCCCATCAAGGACATCCGCGAGCAGTACCGCGAGCACGTGAGGAGGCTCGCCGAGTAGCGGCGCCGGGGCGTCGCGCGGCGGCCCTACACGTCGTAGCCCGCGTTCCTGGCGGCGAGCCGGAGGTTGCCTCCCTCGGGGAAGATCTCGTCCACGAGCTCCACGTAGTCGTTGTCCACGCCGAAGAACGCCGCCTCCACCATCGCGCGAAAAACCCGCGGACGGCGCTCGCTGATCGTCACGAGCTGCTGGTAGATGTCCCAATCGTGGTCGAAATCGGGTATTTCCGCCACGGGCGCGGACAGGCGCTTTCGGCGGTATTCGCGAAGGCCCTCGCAGATCTCCCTCCAGGCCTCGGGGTAGTCGATGAAGTCGGTGAAGAGCGAGCCTCCGTAGTAGATGTCCAGGTCCATGCCGAGCTCCACGCTCGTGTCCGCGAGGTAGTCGCGGTAGTAGGGGTAGTTCTTGTGCTCGGCGGGGTCGATGAACCACATCGCGGCGCGCAGGGGAGCCTCGGGATAGAGGAATCCGAGCGCCTTCACCTTCTTGATGAAGTTCGCCACCTGGCCGCGCTTCTTCGTGGAATCGTGGTCGTCGCGCACCTTCTGCTCGATGAGGTAGACGACGCCCTCGTCATCCATGAACACCTGGTCCGCCTCCAGCACATCGCCCTCGACGTCGCGCCCCAGGTGCTTCGATTCGTTGTGGTAGCGCGGCGAGCGCTCGAGGTATTCGGTGAAGATATCCTCGAGGAAGTACCCGAACTTGATCTCCCGGCTTTGGGAATTGTGCTGGACGATCTTCTCCTTGAAGGTCGTCGTGCGGAAGATTCCGCAGTAGCGATGCCGGTTCCGGATGATGTCCAGAAGTAGGGTCTCGTTTCCCGAGCGGTCGCCCACGGTGCGCTCGAGCTCGGAGATGTAGTCGTTGAGGGGGATGATGGCCATGGCGTCTCCTCGATGCGGCGGATGAGGTGGTTAGGGTGAGGCGTGCTTGCGGACGTGATTGGCCGCGACGCGTTCGTAGCATGAAACTGCGAGATGCTTCGGGGTGCCTCAGATAGACAGGATCACGGGCACGTAGCGTACTAAACGCTACGTGAGTGCCCGAGATCGTGGCTAGATGAGGTGCATCCGGAGCATCGCAGCGGTAGATAACGATGGCCGAATCCAAGAACTTCGATGGTGCCATCCTTCTGGCGAAACACGAGCCGCATGTCCGCCTTGCCGACGGGGCGACGCGCGGAGTGGTAGTGGAAGCAGTTCCAGCCCTTGAGCTCTTTCGTGAGCACCGAATAGCGAGCCCTCCCCTCGACCACAAGCAAGATTGCCCGAACCGTACAGTTCATGGCCATGAGGAAATCGTTGCCTTCCGGCCACACATCGGTGATTGATTTCACATCATCAGCCACGTTCGAAACATCAAGGATCGCTCGTGGAATCTGCATGACGCTTTTGATCGCCTCGGCGATGAGCTCGTTAGTCAGCCTCATTGCGGATCTCCACATCTTCGATCAAATGTCCATGGCGGTCCATGAAGATGTCAATTGCCTCCTCGGCGGCTTCCAGACCGTTCTTGAAGACCGCGGTGTCCGCGCGCGTGCGGATCATCGCGCGGATGGAGGATTCCTCGAGCATGTCCTCGAGCTCCTGGATGCGCAGCATGATGGCGTCCATGCATTCGTAGGAGACGAGCCATGCGAGCGTGTGGTCGCGGTCGTAGATCTCCATCACGCCGCACTCGATGAGCTCGGGACGCCACTTGCGCCCGTGGGTGAATTCCGAGACGCCGATGCGGTGGCTCTGCTTCGACTGCGTCCATGCTGTTTCCACGCGTTCTGCCAGCTCAGGTGCCATGTGATGCTCCTCATTCGCACATTTTCGAAAACCTTGTGCGCAATATAGCGCGCAAGAACTTGCGCGTCTAAAGCACGTCGACGAGCGCGCGGAAGGGCGAGGCGAAGTTCCCGCATGCGAGGGCGGCGCCACCTCGCTACGCTTTCCCATGGCAAGAACGAGGCGCTTCGAGCGCGCCGGGCACCCGCGCAAAGACGCGTTCGATTCGAGAGGAGATCCGCATGGCGAAAGTGCCGATGACCACGCCGCTCGTGGAGATGGACGGCGACGAGATGACGCGCATCATCTGGGCGCTCATCAAGGAGAAGCTGCTCGAGCCCTTCGTGGACCTCAAGACCGAGTACTTCGACCTCGGCCTCGAGCACCGCGACGAGACCGATGACGCGGTGACCGTCGAGGCCGCAGAGGCCATCAAGCGCCTCGGCGTGGGGGTGAAGTGCGCGACCATCACCCCGAACGCACAGCGCGTGGAGGAGTACGGCCTGAAGGAGATGTGGAAGAGTCCGAACGGCACCATCCGCGCCATCCTCGACGGCACGGTCTTCCGCACGCCCATCACC
>CANPVI010000076.1 GCA_947581665.1 uncultured Atopobiaceae bacterium
CCTCCTCACCCCCGTCGGTGATGACGGCCATGCCGGCCTCGAGCGTGCGCTCGGTGCCGTCGAGGGTCGTGAGCTTCTCGCCCTCCGAGGCGGCGCGCACCACGATCGAGCGCTTGCCACCTCGACATTTCAGCTTCCCGAGGTCGAAGGCGTGAAGCGGCTGGCCGGTGAGGTACATGACGTAGTTCGTCACGTCCACGACGTTGTTGATCGCGCGCGTTCCCGCCGCCTGCACGCGCTTCGCGAGCCACGCGGGGCTCGGGCCGATCTTCACCCCGCGCACGACGCGCGCCACGTAGCGGCTGCAGAGCTCGGGCGCCTCGATGGCCACGTCCACGAGCTCGGAGGCGCGTGGCCCCTCCTCGTGCTTGACCATCGGAAGCTCGATGTGCGTGTCCTCGTCGAAGTCCGCCGAGACCTCCGTCGCGAAGCCCGTCATGGAGAGGCAATCGGGGCGGTTCGGGGTGATCTCGCAGTCGAGGACCGTGTCGGCGAGGCCGAGGTAGAGCGCTGCGGGCATGCCGATGGGCGCGTCATCGGGAAGGACCATGATCCCCGAGTGGTCGTCGCCCAGGCCGAGCTCGCGCTCCGAGCAGTTCATGCCCTGCGATTCCACGCCGCGGAGCCTCGAGCGCTTGATCTTCACGTCACCCGGAAGCACGGCACCCTCGAGCGCCACCACCACGTGCTCGCCCGCGGCCACGTTCGGCGCGCCGCAGACGATCTGGAGCGGCTCGGCGGCGCCCACGTCCACCATGCACACGTGGAGCTTGTCGGCGTTGGGATGCCGCTCGCACGTTTCGATGTAGCCCGTGACCACGTGGTCGAGTGCCTGACCGGCGCTCTCCACGGCCTCCACCTCCGTGCCCGTGCGCACGAGCTCGGCGACGAGCTCGACGGGGTCGTCCGGGAGATCCACCATCGTCTTCAGCCATTCATACGAGACGCGCATGGCGAGTGTCCTTTCGTTTCGCGAAAACCGCGCGGGAGGCGTCGAGGGTTAGAACTGGGCGAGGAAGCGCATGTCGCCCGTCATGAGCATGCGGAGGTCGGGCAGGTCGTAGCGCAGGCACGCCACGCGCTCGGCGCCGATGCCGAAGGCGAAGCCGGAGTAGCGCTCGGGGTCGATGCCGCTCATCTCGAGCACGTTCGGGTCGACCATGCCGCAGCCGAGGATCTCGAGCCAGCCCGTGCCCTTGCAGAAGCGGCACCCCTTGCCGCCGCACACGCCGCACGAGACGTCCACCTCGGCCGAGGGCTCGGTGAAGGGGAAGAAGTGCGGGCGATAGCGCGTGGCGCGGTCCTTGCCGAAGATGGCGCGGGTGAAGTGGTCGAGCGTGCCCTTGAGGTCGCCGAAGGTGATGCCCTCATCCACCACGAGGCCCTCGATCTGCGTGAACTGCGGAAGGTGGTTCGCGTCGGCAGTGTCCGGGCGGAAGACCCGACCCGGGCTGATCATGTAGATCGGCGGCTTATGGGCCTCCATCGCGTGCACCTGCACCGGAGAGGTCTGCGTGCGAAGCAAGAGCTCGCTCTCGGCGCGAGCCTCGCGCGCGGGGTCGCCGTGGACGGGGTCCGCCACGTAGAAGGTGTCGCGCGGCGAGCGGCTCGGGTGGTCCGCCGGGGCGTTCAGGGCGTCGAAGTTGTAATAGGTCGTCTCCACGTAGGGACCGTCGATGACGTCGTAGCCCATGCCGCAGAAGACCTGCTCCATCTCCTCGACGATCGCCGAGATGAGGTGTTGGGTGCCCACGTGCGGCGCGCGGCCGGGCAGCGTGACGTCGATCGCGCTTGCGGCGATCTTGCTCTGGAGCGCCTCTTCCTCGAGCGTGCCCTTGCGCTTCGCGAGGGCAGCCTCCACCTGGGCGCGCACGTCGTTTGCCGCCTTGCCCACGAGTGGGCGCTCCTCGGGAGCGAGCGAGCCCATGGAGCGCAGGATCTGCGTGAGCGAGCCCTTCTTGCCAAGCACCGCCACGCGCACGGCGTCGAGGTCGGCGAGGCTCGCCGCCGCGCCGATGCGGGTGAGCGCTTCCGAGCCGATCTCCTGGAGCTCTTGCAAAGCGGCCATCATTCGTTCCCTTCAAAAAGCATCGTCCGCCCTCGTGTTTCGCAAGGACGGACGAATCCGCGGTACCACCTTGGTTGGCCTTCGGGTTTTCTCTCCCGAGGGCCCGCTCTTCGCCCCGATGTCGGGGGGCGGCCGGCTTCCCTACTGGCGCCTCGTGCCGAGGTCGTTCAGGTTGCGGCTGGTGGAGTGAACGCGCGGCTCCAAGGCTCGTGGAAACCTCTCAGCCCATGGGTTTCCGCTCTGTCCGGGCCTTGTGCGGGAGCCACGCCCTCTCCGTCATCGCCTCAAGTGCCCAAGTCTAACCCAACGCCTCTCGGCGCGAAAACGGGGCTCGCTGCCGATTCTTGCCGCGAGCCCCGCTCGTCATCCACACTCCCGTGCGCGGTGCGCCCTAGCCCCGCGGAACCCCGAGGGTCTCCACCCACGCGGCGACGTCGGCGTCGCTCGCGTTGGCGTCGAAGCGCTTGCCGGGGCGCCAGCGCGTGTCGAAGGAGACGCTTCTCTGCAGCGTGGGGATGGTGTCGCCGAGGCCGCTCGAGCCCGAGGTGCAGAAGACGGCCATCGTCTTTCCCGCGAAGTCGTGCCCCTCGAGGAAGGTCTCCACGATGTGTGGTGCGGTGTACCACCAGATGGGAAATCCGAGGATCACCATCTCGTAGTCCGCCACGCTCGTGAGGTCATGGTCGAGCGCGGGCCGGCTCGTGGGATCCCCCATCTCAACGGAGCTTCGGCTCTGCTTGTCCTGCCAGTCGAGGTCAGCCGCGGAGCATGGCTCGCGCGGTCTGATTTCGAAGACGTCGGCCTCTGCGGCCTTGGCCACCGCTTCCGCGATGCGCTTCGTGGCGCCACCTGCCGAAAAGTACGCCACCAGGGTCTTTGCACACATGTTGCCTTCCTTCCCGCTTTTTTACGCCTGCCACGCGAGCTCTCCCGCCACGTAGGTGGCGAGGTGCTCCATGGAGGGCGAGAAGACGCAGAGATCCGCGTCGCGACCGGGGATGATCTGGCCGCAGACGTCGTCCATGCCGGCGGAGCGCGCGGGGTTGAGGGTGGCCATCCGCACGGCTTCGGCCGGGCTCGCGATGCCCCAATCCACGACGTTTCTCACCGCGCGGTCGAGCTCGAGGATGGAGCCCGCGAGGTTGCCGCCATCCTTCAGGCGCGCCGTGCCACCCGACACGATGACGGGCAGTTCTCCGAGGTGGAAATCCCCGTCGGGCATGCCACCCGCGCGCATGCAGTCGGTGATGAGGCAGACGTGGTCGAACCCCTTGGCGCGCATGACGATCTTCGCCGCGGCGGGATGCACGTGGTGGCCATCGCAGATGATCTCGGCGAAGGTCTCGGGCGTGGAAAGCGCGCAGCCCACCATGCCGGGCTCGCGGTGGGCGAGGCCGCTCATGCCGTTGTAGGTGTGGATGAAGAGGGTCGCGCCCGCGTCCACGCAGGCCTTCGCCTCCTCGTAGCTCGCATCGGAGTGCGCGAGCCCCACCACGCAGCCAAGCTCCACGGCCTTCGCGCAGAACTCCGCGGCGCCATGGCGCTCGGGTGCCACGTCGACCTTCACGACCTTGCCCGCGCACCCATCGATCCACGTCTCGAGGAGCTCCACGGAAGGATCGATGAGGTAGGCGCCGTTCTGGGCGCCCTTGTGCTTTTCCGTGAAGAACGGCCCCTCGAGGTGCACGCCCTCCACCTTGGCCGCGCGTGGCGCGTCCACGTGGTTGCCGATGATGGCGCAGGCTTGGTCGAGCTCGTCCGGCGGCGCGGTGAGCGTCGTGGCGAGGAAGGACGTGGTGCCCGTCCGAGGGAGCGCCGCCGCCATGCCCGAGAGCGCCTCCTCGGAGAGGTCCATCACGTCGTGGTCGAGATAGCCGTGGATGTGCACGTCCACGAGCCCGGGCGCCACCCAGGCGTCCTCGAGGTCGCGGATCTCCACGTCCTCGTGGGCCTCCTTGGAGAATCCGACGATCACGCGATCGCGTACCTCGAGATAGCCCGGACCGGTTGGGCCCGAGGGCAGGAAGAAGCGCTCGGCCCTCAGCGCGAAACGTGCCATCGCCTACTGCGCCTTTCCCTTGGTGAGCGCCTGATAGGCGGCGCCGAGCGCGCCGGCGTCGTTTCCGAGCGAGGCGGGAAGGATCTGCGTGTTCTGGCACGCCGGGATGCTCCACTCCACGTAGTGCTCGCGCAGATAGGGCCCGAAGAGGTCGAAGGCGCCGCTCATGCCGCCACCGATGACAAACACGCCGGGGTCGATGGTCATCGCCACGTTCGAGAGGGCGCGCGCGAGGTAGTGCGCGAGATCGGCCACTGCGGCCGTCGCGGCGGCGTCCCCGTTGCGCGCCGCCTCGAAGATCGGCAGCGCGTGGGCCTCGTGGTCGAGTTTCACCGGCTCCACGCCGAGCGAGGCGCAGTGCTCCTTGTAGTTCAGCACGAGGCCGCGCGAGGAGGCGTACATCTCGAGACAGCCCTTGAGGCCGCAGTTGCACTGGCGGCCGTCCTCCACGACGTTCGTGTGGCCGAGCTCGCCGCCCGCACCGTGCGCGCCGACGACGATCTTGCCGTCTATGACGATGCCGCACCCCACGCCCGTGCCGAGCGTGATGAAGACGAGGTTCTTGGAGCCGGCGCCCGCGCCCTTCCAGAGCTCGCCGAGCGCGGCGGCGTTCGCGTCGTTCACGGGCCAGATCCCGCAGCCGGGGAAGACCTTCGCGAGCTCGTCCATGAGCCCCTCGAGGTCGAGCGAGATGTTCGGGGCGTTCGTGAGCTTGTCCTCCGGCGAGACGACGCCCGGCACCGCGAGGCCCACGTCGGCCACGCGATCCACGTCGTCGCCGGCCACGGCGAGGATGGACTGCGCCACCTTGGCGAGCTCGTCCTCGGACTGCATGATGCCCGTGCGCACGGCGGTCTGGGAGATGATCTCGCCCTCCATGGAGATGAGCGCCGCCTTGACGGTCGTGCCTCCGATGTCGATGCCTACGAGCAGGTCCTTCTCCGCCATAGCTACACGCCCCTTTCCATGGCCTTCTTCACGAGGCCGTCGACGAACTCCGCAAACGAGATCCCCGCCCCGTCGAGCGCCATCGGCACGAGCGAGGTCTCGGTCAATCCTGGGAACACCTTGAGGTCGAGCACGAGCGGGCGATGGCCGTCCCACACGAGGTCCACGCGCGCCATGTCGCGGCACTGGAAGGCGCGATAGACGAGGCGTGCCGCCGCCATGCAGGCCTCTTGGATGTCGGCCTCCTCGGCGGCGTCGTCCGCGAGGTCGCCGGGGTTGGGCGGGCAGTAGTAGCGCACGGCGTCGGGATCCTGGCGCGCCTTGACGTCGAAGAAGCCCTCGAGCGGGCGGATCTCCACCGGCGGGAGCACGAGCTCGTCTCCCGGCGCGCCCATGACGGTGAGCGAGAGCTCCACGCCCTCCACCCATTGCTGGATGACCACCACGTCGTCGAACGCGAGGGCGGCCATGATGGCATCGCCGAGCTCGCCTTGACCCTCCACCTTCGTGAGGCCCATGGCGCTCCCGCCCTTGGCGGGCTTCACCGCGAGCGGGAAGTCCACGCCGAGGCGCTTCGTCACGAGGTCGAGCGCCTTCGCGGCGCCGAGGTCCTTGAAGGCGTCGAGCGGGAGGGCCACCTGTGGCGGCCAGTTCACGGTGGCGTCGTCCTCCACGCGCTGCATGATGAAGGGGAGCTCGGCCTTCGACCACGTCGTGCGGCAGACGGCCGGCGCAGAGCCCACGTAGGGAATGCCGAGGAACTCGAGGAGCGAGGGCACCGCGCCGTCCTCGCCGCCCTTGCCGTGGAGAGCCACCCACGCCACATCGGGCCTCTCCTCGCGAAGCGTGTCCACGAGGTGCTCGGTGGCGTCGAGCGGCAGCACCCCATACCCGAGTCCCTCGAGCGTGCGGCATACGTGGCGCCCGCTCGCGAGCGAGAAGGTCCGCTCGAAGGAGGAGCCGCCCATGATGACGGCGATCTTGGGTTTGGACATTGCTGGTCCTTTCCCCGGCTCGTGCGCCGGCTTCTAGCCTTCGAGGGGGTTTTCCGCGAGCACGCCCGCTTTGAGCATCGCGCGATAGAGCTCCATGCGCTCGTCGATCGCGTCCGCCAAGCGGTGGATGGCCTCGCGGATGTTCTCGGGCGTCTCGTAGGAGAAGTTCACGCGCATCGCCGAGCGCCCGCGGCCGTCGGGATAGCAATTCGTGCCCGGCACGTAGGCCACGCCGGCCTCGAGCGCCGTCGCGAGCATCTGCTCGGTGTCGAAGTAGGGCGGCAGCTCGATCCACAGGAAGAAGCCACCCTCGGGATTCGTCCACTTCGCCTCGGGCGGGAAGAACTCCTCGAGCGCGGCGATCATCGCATCCTTGCGCGCGCGGTACTTCTCCACGGTCTTGTCGAGCACGGCGCGCCAGTCCACATCGTGGAAGTAGTGCTCGCAAAACACCTGGTTGTAGGCCGAGACGCAGAGGCCCGCGCCCTGCAGGCAGAGGTTGAGCTTCGCGATGAGGGGCTTCGGGGTGATCATCCACGCGATGCGCAGGCCCGGCGCGAGGGTCTTCGACACGGTACCGAGGTAGATCACGCTGTCGTCCATGGCCTTCAGGCACGCGAGCGGCTCGCCCGCGAAGCGAAGGCGCCCGTAGGGATCGTCCTCCACGATGGGCACGTCCCATTCATGGCTGAGCTCGAGGAGGCGCTTCCTACGCTCGAGGCTCATGGTCACCCCCGCGGGGTTTTGGAAGTTCGGGATGGTATAGATGAACTTCGCCACGCCCTTGCCGAGCTCCTTCAGCTTGGCCTCGAGGAGGTCCATCCGCATGCCCTCCTCGTCGAGGTCCACGACCTCGAAGGTGGGCTCGTAGGCCGAGAACGCCTGGAGCGCGCCGAGGTAGCTCGGACCCTCGACGATCACGTGGTCGCCGGGATTGAGGAACACGCGCCCTAGAAAGTCGAGCGCCTGCTGGGATCCTGCGGTGATGAAGACCTCGTCGGGGTCCACGTGGATGTCGAAGTCGCTCACGAGCTCGCACACGGTCTCGCGCATCTCCACGCGACCGTCCGAGCCGCCGTACTGGAGCGCCTTCAAACCCTCCTCGAGGATGGCGCGCCTCGCGCACTCCGCCACCTCGTCGAGCGGAAGCGACGAGATGTCCGGCATGCCCCCGGAGAGGCCGATGACGCCGGGGCGCGAGATGGCGGCGAAGAGGTCGCGCACGGCGCTTCGCCGAAGCGATTCGAGCCGCGTGGCGTAGA
>CANPVI010000077.1 GCA_947581665.1 uncultured Atopobiaceae bacterium
CTCCCTCGCCCCACACGCCCTTGTCGTAGTCGCACACATAGGAGTAGTCGGTGGGGTGGTAGCCGAAGTCCAGCGCTTCCCAGTCGATGTCCTTCTTCTCCATGATCCGTCCCTTCATCGCACCTGAGCTGCGCCTACGCAGTATAGGAGGGGCGCCCGCCCACGCTCGCGGCCCTTTCGCGATCTGTTCGAGACTTGTCACCAGATCGCAAGACAGTGGGGACGCAAGACAGTGGGGACGGACCTTTTGTCCCGAGACAGTGGGGACCGAGACAGTGGGGACGGACCTTTTGTCCTGCACGCAGCGCCTCTAGCTGGGCAGACGTCGCAAGACAGTGGGGACGGACCTTCTGTCTTGGCAAAGCCGCAGGTAGACGGCTTGCCGCAAGACGAAAGGTCCGTCCCCACTGTCTCCATTGTCTTGCTATGCTCGGTGACGCACGATATGCACGGGTTTGGAGGCACCATGGTGAGCCAGAGCTTCAGGAACGACTACTCGGAAGGCGCGGCGCCGGAGATCCTCCAGGCCCTCGTGGACACGAACTTCGAGCAGACGGTGGGCTACACCGAGGGAGACCCGTACTGCGAGCGCGCCCGCGAGCTCGTGCGCAACGTGTGCGGCGCGCCCGACGCGATGGTCGAGTTCTGCATCGGGGGCACCTCCGCGAACCTCATCTGCGTGAACGGGCTGCTTCGCGACTGGGAGGGCGTGCTCTGCGCCGCCGACGCGCACATCAACGTGCACGAGACCGGGGCCATCGCCGCCACGGGGCGCACCGTGCTCACCACGCGCGACGACGACGCGTTCGTCTCCGTCGAGGAGCTCGAGCGCGTGTGGCAGCGCCAGACCTCCACGGGGCGCCACATGACGCTCCCCCGCCTCGTCTACCTCACCGATTCCACGGAGTTCGGCGGCGTGTGGACGCGGGCGCGCTTCGACGCCGTCTGCGACTGGGCCGACGCGCATCGCTGCGCCGTCTACGTGGACGGCGCGCGCCTCGCGAACGCCCTTAGCGCCGAGGGCGCCGACCTCTCGCTCCGCCACATCGCGAGCCGCGTGGCCGCCCTCACGCTCGGCGGCACGAAGAACGGCATGCTCTTCGGCGAAGCCGTCCTCATCAACCATCCGCGCCTGAAGGAGGCCTTCCCGTTCCTGCAGAAGGAGCGCGGCGGGCTCCTCGCGAAGGGGCGCCTCCTCGGCGCGCAGTTCCAGGCGGCGCTCGAGGGCGGCGAGGGCGAGGGGCTCTGGTGGAGGCTCGCGCGCCACGCGAACCGCATGGCCTCGGAGCTCCGCACGGGGCTTCTCGAGCTCGGCTACGAGGCCTTCTCCGACTCCCCCACTAACCAGCAGTTCTTCACCGTGCCCGCGGAAACCGGCCAGCGCTTCTGCGACGAGTTCGGCTGCGAGGTCTTCGATACGCTCCCCGACGGGCGCTGGGTCGTGCGCTTCGTCTCAAGCTGGGCCACGAAGCCCGAGGCCGTGGCCGAGGTCATCGAACTCGCCGGCACGCTTGCGCGCTAGCTCGCCTCACCCGCGCCCTCGCGCCTCCCTCGCCACCGCGAGGCGAAGGCGTCCCAGGCGTTTGAGATGAGCATCGCGAGGAAGATCAGGCAAAAGCCGAGCACCATGCGCAGGGTGAGCGTCTCGCGCCCGAAGAGCACGCTGAAGAAGACCCCCGAGGGCGATTCCATCGAGCTGATGAGCGAGCCCTCCGCCACCGGGATCTTCGTGAGCGCGTAGTTCATGATGCCAAGGCACACGAACGAGCAGACGACCCCGAGGAAGAGCAGTTGGAAGATGAGTGGCGGCGTCCACACGCCCGCCGCGGGCGCCTGCTCGAAGGGCATGAGCGCGGCCGAGCAGAGCGCCATCACCGCGAACTGCCAGATGGTGAGCGCCCACACGTCGAGCTCGCGGCCCATCTTGCCCACGATCACGATCTCGAGCGCGTAGAAGACGGCGCAGACGAGCGTGAGCGCGTCGCCGAGGTTCATCGTGAGGCCGCCCGACATCGCGGTGAAGCCGATGCCCGCGAGGCAGAGCCCCGCTGCCACGAGGTCGTGCGGTTTGGGACGCCCCATGCGAAAGATCCACGCCACGAACGGCACGAGTACCACGTAGACGCCGGTTAAGAAGGCGTTCTTTCCGGGCGTGGTATAGACGACCCCCACCGTCTGGAACGCGTAGGCCGCCCACACGCAGAGCCCGAGCACCACCCCGCAGCGTATGGTGCGCGCGTCGAGGTGCGCGAAGAAGTGGCGCCAGAAGACCGCGAATGTCACGAGGGTGGCGATGAAGAAGCGCAGGCAGAGGAGCCAGAAGACGGGAAGGTTCTCCGTCACGTCCTTCATCACGAAGAACGAGAAGCCCCAGATGAGCGCCGCGGAGAGGAGCGCGAGCTTGTTCGCCGTGGGCGAGTTGAGGAGCCGGCGCAGGCCGCTTTCACGCCCTCGTGCGGCCACGGTGGCACGGCGCACGTCAGCCACGGGCATTCCGTTCGTCGATGAAGGCGATGAACTCGGCAAAGTTCGCCACCTCGACGTTCGCGTTCGAGGTGTCCTGCTCGATGCTCCCGCCCTTGAAACCGCACACGAAGAGCTCGGCGTTCTTCGCGGAGCGAATACCCGTCGGCGAATCGTCCACGGCGATGGCGTTCGCGCGATTGGCGCCGAGGTGGCCGAGTGCCGCGAGCCAAGGGTCGGGCGCGGGCTTCTTGTGCGCCACCATGTCGCCGCCCACGATCGCGTCGAAGTAGTGCAGCAAGTGCAGCCTGTCGAGCGCGACGAGCAGGTTCTTCGCGATGGTGGTGGACACGAGCCCCACGGCGATGCCGCGCTCGCGCAGTGCCGAGAGCGCCTCCTCGGCGCCGGGCATGGGCGCCTCGAGGAGCGTTTCGTAGATCACGTCGGCGGATTGCCGCTGCGCGTGAAAGTCCTCGGGCGTGAGGTCCGGGCGGCCGTGGCGCTTGAAGAGATCCGCCACCACACCCTGCGCGTCGGTGCCGATGATGCACATCGCATCCTCGAAGGACACCTCCACGCCGAGCTTCGAGTACGCCTCGCGGTCAAGTTCGAGGCCTATGGGCTCCGTGTCGACGATGACGCCATCGAAGTCAAAGAGCACACACGAAATCCGCTCGGGGCACTCCATGGAACCCACCTCCTCGCGCGCGACGCGCACCGCATACCTGCACGGAGCTCCCATGGTAGACGCTTCCCTCACGCCGCAACAAACCACGTGGCCCCCTCGCCCGAAGGCTAAGGGGGCCACGTGGTCTCTTCGGATGAAATGGCGTCTAGCCCATGGCCTTCAGGGCATTGTCGATGACGGCCTTCGCGTTCATGCGGCCGTAATCCACCATCGGGATCACCTGCACGGGCACCTTGTCCGCAGCGACCTTCTCGAAGTTCCCGCGCGCGTAGCCCACCTGCGGGCCGAGCAGGACGAGGTCGGATTCCTGGACCTTGTCGATGCCCTCGCTGATGGGGAGCGCCTGGATTTCGATGTCGAGGCCGCGCTTGGCCACTTCCTCCTGCATCTTGGTGACAAGGAGGCTCGTGGACATGCCAGCACTGCAGCAAAGCAGGATCTTCTTGGACACGCTGGCTCCTTTCCGAAGCACAATCGTTGGAAACACTCTGCTCGGAGTATCTGCCCGCATATGTTTCACGCCGGTGAAGCGACCGTGAAATGCTCTCGCGCGCATGCCAACGGCGCTCTCCACGGAGCCTACAAAGTTGCGAGGGCCGCCTCGGCCACCTCCTTGACGCGCTCCGACCAGCCGGACTTGTAGAAGTCGCAGACGACGGGGTCGATGCCGAGGTAGTTCGTGGGGTCCACGTTCAAGGCGTGCGCGCGGCAGCCGCCCGCGCAGTGCTTCATGTACTCGCACTCCAGGCACTCGGGGTTCGCATCGAGGTAGGCCTGCACGCGGCAGTCCACCGCGCCTCGATAGCGAGGATCGTCGAGCGCGCCCGCGAGCCCCTCCTCGAAGACGTTCGGGAAGCCCTTCGTCACCTCTTCGTTTCCCGAGAGCGGGATGCAGGGAAGCAGCGTCCCGTCGGGCGAGAGGTACGCCATGAGACGCGTGCTCGCGCAGAGGAGCTGCTGATCGGGTTGTTCGCAGTGGCGATCGAGCCCCACCATGTAGTTCTCCGGGTGCGAGCGCTGCACGTAGAAGAACCCGCCGAGGTTGAGTATCTCGAGCGGCATGTCGTCCTCGAAGTAGTCGGGGATGTAGTCGAGGTAGACGCGATACATCTCGTCCTGCTCGATGGGCATGCCGAGGCGGTTCTCCTCCCACTCCCCCACCGGCATCACGGGGTTTGTCTTGACGGAACGGCACCCCCACTCGCCGAGGCGCTTGATCGATTCGCGAAGCACGCCCTTGGAGCCCTCGTGGATCGCCATCTCGGAGCCCGTGGGGAAGCCGCGCTCCTGGCAGAGCTTGAACGCGCGCTCCACCGCCTCCTCGGCGCCGGGGACGCCGCGCATCCAGTCGTGCCAGCCGACCCCGTCGTAGCTCATGTTGAACTCGGGGTGGATGCCCCTCTCCTCGAGGGCGTCGAGGAGCTTGGGCGTCACGAGCTTGCCGTTCGAGTAGATCTGCGAGATGCGGATGCCCTTCGCGAGGAGCGCGTCCACGATCTCGAGGAAGTCCTTTCGCACGAGCGGTTCGCCGCCGGTGAGCGAGACGTTGAAGATGCCGCAGCGCTCGAACTCGTCGATGAGCTCCACGCATTGCTCGTGGGTGGGCTCGCCGAGCTTGGCGTCCGGCGCGCTCATGAAGCAGTGCTTGCAGCGGTAGTTGCACTTGCCCGTGATGGACCAGTGGAGTTTCTCCACGTAGCGGCTCTCGTAGAGGCGATACTCCTGCTCGGGCGAGATGCCCGTGGGCTCGTCGGGCTCGAGTTCGTGGAGGATTCCCGCCTCGGCGAGGGCCGCAGCCGCCTCGCGCACCTCGGGGGAGATGAGCGGGAGGTCGTAGTTGATCGTGCCGGTGGCCATGCGCGCCGCCTCGAAGGCGGACTTGCCGAGGAATCCCGCGGCGCCCGATTTCCTGTCGACGACGGCATAGGGAAGGAGCTTCCAGCCCCTGAGGAGTATTCCGTCATTCAGTTTGTAGAACATGAGACTCCTTAGCTTTCGGTGCCCACGCCCGCGAGGTAGCGCTCGACCGCCGCACTCGCGACCTCGTTGATGCGCGGGATCCATCCGCCCTTGAAGATGCCGCACGTGGCATGGTCGGGGCCGAGGTAGAACGTGGGATCTTCGTCGAGCGCCGCGCCACGGCATCCGCCGATGCAGCTGAGCAGGTACTCGCACTCGGCGCACTCGGGGTTCGCGGCCGCGAAGTCGCTCACGCGGTAGTCGATGCACTTCATGTAGTGCGAATCGGTGAGGCAGGCCTTGAGGCCGATGTCGAAGATGTTCGGGAAGTCCTTGCGCGCCACGTCGGCCGAGCCGGCGAGCGCCATGCAGGGCAGCGCCTGGCCGTCGGCCGAGATGTAGACCTGGTTGCGCACGCTCGTGCAGAGGCAGGTGCGCTCTGGGTCGGTGCAGTGGTGCTCGACGGGCACCCAGAACCTCTCGGGATATGCGCGGCTCACGTTGAAGAACCCGCCGAGGTCGAGGAAGTTGATGGGCAGGCCGTCCTCATAGAACTGCGGGATGTAATCGAGGTAGATCTGGTACATCTCGTCCATCGTGAGCGTGCCGTCGTCCTCATGCTCCTCCCACTCGCCCTCGGTGGCCACGGGGTTCGTCTTGATCGACTGCACGCCGAGTTCGCCGAGCTCGCGCACTGTCTCGCGCAGGACGTCCTTGTTCTTGTCGAAGATCACCATCGCCGCAGCCGTGGGGAAGCCGTGCGCGCGGCAGCGCTCGAAGGCCTTGCGCGCCATGGCCTCGGCGCCCGGGATCCCGCGCATCCAGTCGTGCCAGCCCACGCCATCGAAGCTGAGGGTGAAGGCGCAGCGCACGCCGCGCGCCTCGAGCTCGTCGAGGAGTTTGTCCGTCACGAGCGCGCCGTTCGTGTAGATGTTCGTGATGACGATGCCCTTTTCGCGCAGGGCGTCCACAAGCTCCATGAAGTCGCTTCGGATGAGGGGCTCGCCACCGGTGAGTTCCACCTGGTAGATGCCGCATTCGGCGAGCTGGTCGATCACGTCGAGCGCCTGCTCGTGGCTGATCTCGCCGAACTTCGCGTCGGGCGCGCTCATGAAGCAGTGCTTGCAGCGGAAGTTGCACTTGCCCGTGATGGACCAGTGCGCGCACTGGATGAAGCGGTTGTCGAAGAAGCGATACTCCTGCTCGGGACTGCGCGCGCCCTCGCCGCGCTTGCAGGGCTCGAGCACGCCGAACGAGGCGAGCTCCTCCGCCGCCTTGCACACCTCGGGAGAGATGAGGGGGAGATCGAAGTCGATCGTCCCCGTGGCAAAGTTGATTGCGTCGAAGTGGCGCTTGTAGACGAACGAGACGACCCCCGTCTCGCGGTCGACGAGGCCATAGGGAAGGCGCTGCCAACCGCGCAGGAGGAAGCGCGGGTTGAGTCGATAAAACATGAAGTTCCTATCTCGCTATTTGCTGGGCATCGCGCCCACGCCCATGCAGCCGGGCGACCCGTACTTCTCTTGATCCTTGCCTTGGCCGTAGAAGAAGCAACCGCAGCCATTCGCGGCGCCGATGACCGGGCATATGCAATCGCTCGCGCCACCTGACACGGCCATGAGCTCGTCTTCAGAGAGCTCGTGCTCACTCCTGGCGTCCTCATCGGCGGTGAGGAGATCTTCGGCCTCGAGGTCGAGGCCATGCGCCCGTGCGAAGGCCGCGAGCGCGTTTGCCATGTTCCTGCGCGAAACCTCTTCGTCCCTGCTGAGCTCTACGATGCCAATGACCTCGTTGAGCTCGCCTTGCAGATCGATGTCGCTTGAGACCATCTCGTAGAAGCGCATCACCTTTGCGTTCATCGGTCGTCCCTTCGTAGTACCCCTAGCGCTGCCCCCCGATTATCGACGGGGAGCGCTCGTAAAGCCCCCAAAGCTGCGAATGGGGAGAACCTTCACACATTCATGCACCCTCACGCAGCATTCATGCACCATGGCGTACCTCGCGCTTGCTCTCAAACCCCTTGCGCCGTGTGACCGGTTTTCGGTGCATCCAGATGCACCGAAAACCGGTCACACGGCGCAATGAAGAAGGACGAAGGCCGGGGTCGCATTGACCTCCGGCCTTCCGTGTTGGCTGGTCGGGTTGACTGGATTTGAACCAGCGACCTCTCGGTCCCGAACCGAGCGCTCTACCAAGCTGAGCCACAACCCGT
>CANPVI010000078.1 GCA_947581665.1 uncultured Atopobiaceae bacterium
TCGATGCCCAGCGCTACGCCGACGAGCAGGGCCTCGACCTCGTGGAGATCGCGCCCAACGCAAACCCCCCGGTCTGCCGCGTGATGGATTATGGAAAGTACCGTTACGAGCAGGCCATCAAGGACAAGCAGGCTCGCAAGCGCCAGACGCGCGTCGAGGTCAAGGAAATGAAGTTCCGGCCGAAGATCGACGTGGGCGACTACGAGACGAAGAAGGGCCACGTCCTGCGTTTCCTCAAGAAGGGCGCGCGCGTGAAGGTGACCATCATGTTCCGCGGTCGCGAGATGGCGCACCCCGACCAGGGCCTGGCCGTGCTCGAACGCCTGCAAGAGGACCTCAAGCCCTACGCCACCGTCGAGCAGGCGCCGAAGATGGAGGGACGCAACATGCACATGCTGCTCTCTCCCATCAAGGGCGCGTTCGACAAGAAGGACGACGTGGACGCTGAGCCCGCGGGCGCCTAGGAAACCGCGTAATTGGCAATTAGGAGAACGTCCGAGAGAACGTCCGAAAACAGGAAAAGGGAGACGATATGCCAAAGATGAAATCCCACCGCGGCACCGCGAAGCGATTCCGTCGCACGGGCACCGGAAAGATCATGCACGCGCACGCCTTCAAGAGCCACATCCTCACCAAGAAGTCGCCCAAGCGCATTCGCAATTTCCGCAAGGAGACCGAGGTCTCCAAAGCCGACGCCAAGAACGTCAACGCAAGGCTCGGCTAGAGGCGCGACGTTTACTTACATTCACATTAAAAGGAGTTGAGGATCATGGCACGTGTTAAGCGCAGCGTAAATGCGAGGAAGAAGCGTCGCGCCACGTTCGAGCGCGCGAAAGGCTACTACGGCGCGCGGTCGCGCACCTACCGTTCGGCCAAGGAGCAGGTGCAGCACTCGCTGCAGTACCAGTACCGCGATCGCCGCAACAAGAAGCGCGAGTTCCGCCGCCTGTGGATCCAGCGCATCAACGCCGGCTGCCGCGAGAACGGGCTCAGCTACTCGAACTTCATGCACGGGTTGAAGCTCGCGGGCGTCGAGCTCGACCGCAAGGTGCTCGCGGAGATCGCCTACGACGACGCCACCGCGTTCGCCGCCCTCTGCGACGTGGCCAAGAAGGCCCTGGAGGAAGGCGAGCAGGCAGCGTAACGGGTCGCGCCCCGCTCATTTTTCCCGGAACCGCCGCATGTCGCCTTCGGGCGCATGCGGCGTTTTTTGCGCGGCGATGCGTGCTCCCTCGGGCTTTACATAACGTCACAGAATTACACGCCCTCGCGGCAGGAGAGCACAGAAACTCCCCGCCTTGTGCCATCGGGTGGCATGGGACAAGGAGTTTCTGTCGTCAATCTTGCCTGAATCTGGCGTGAGGGCAGGAGTTTCTGACATTTCTTGGCACGAGGCCCGGATTTTCTGCGTTTTCGGCCCCCTGAATCCAAAACCGAGACAGAAACTCCTGCCCGCGCGGCAAGGAGGGGGCTTGCGATCGCGCTACCGCGCACTGCAAAGGGGGACCCGCGAGGGTCCCCCGAATGCGCGAGAATGCCGCCCTCGCTGGAACCCTTAGTGACCCCACCTTATAAGGTGGGTGTCCTGCCCGCGTTTTCCAGCTTCCACAGCAACGGTGGATACCTGTACGACGCGTGTCGCGGATTCCCTAAGTATTCGTGACGGGCCACCCAGTTTGTCCGCGGGGCGAGCATTCGCCTGATACGGTACCCGTCCCTCGGCCCGAGGTCGAGGAGATATTGAAGTTTCCCGATGGGATGTTCGCCAACGGTAGGAACTCCGGCAGTCAAAGGCAAAAAGATATACCAACTTAGGCTCAATCATTCCGCCATGCGAAGGTTTTCTCGGTGCGATGACCGCACCGAAAAGACGTCCCCGCGGCATAAATCTGGGGTGGCTGAGCCCGGGCCGGCAAAAGGCTCTAGAATCACGCCAGTTACCAGCCGCAAGCCAGGCGAGGGGAGGTGGAGCGCCATGTCGTGGGTTCCCAACGTCGCGCTCTTCCTCACGGCGCTCGTGGTGACGCTTTTGCTCGTGCCGCCGGTGCGGCGCCTCGCCATCCGCCTCGGCTCGGTCGATTACCCCGGCGGACGCCGCGTGAACACCGTGCCCGTGCCGCGCATGGGCGGCCTCGCCGTGGTGCTCGCGCTCGCCGTGGCCGCGGGCGTGCAGTGGCTCGGCACCACCTACCTCGAGTGGCCTGTCGTAGTGCTGCCGGCGCCCGGCCTCAGCGTGAACTACTGGCTGCTCGCGGTGTCGGTGCTCATCATCTTCCTCACCGGCTTCCTCGACGACCTCGTCTCGCTGAGGCCGATCCCCAAGCTCATCGGCCAGATCGCGGCGAGCACGGTGGCGGCGGCCTCGGGCCTCATCGTGGGCGACATCGTGAACCCCTTCGTGGGTGGTACGGTGTCCATCGGCTGGCTTGCGTACCCGGTCACGGTGATCTACCTCGTGGCGTTCGCGAACGCGATCAACCTCGTGGATGGCCTCGACGGCCTCGCCTCCGGGCTCACGGCGATCGTGGGCCTCTCGATGTTCATCATCGCCACGAACGAGGGGCGCCTCGACGCGGCGGCGCTCGCCATCGCGCTCACCGGCGCGTGCATCGGCTTTCTGCGCTACAACTTCAGCCCCGCCGTCATCTTCCTCGGCGATTCCGGGGCCCTCACGCTTGGGTTCGTGCTCGGCTGCATCTCGCTGCTCTCCGTGACGCGCGTCGCGGGCGTCACGATGCTGCTCCTGCCGATCATGCTCGCGGGCATCCCGATCCTGGATACGTTCTCCGCGATCGTGCGGCGCCGGCGCGCCCACGTGAGCGTGGGGCAGGCGGACACCGGCCATATCCACCACCGGCTCGTGCGCGAGGGCTACGACCCGCGCCAGGCCGTCATTCTCATCTACCTTTGGACCGCGGTGCTCTGCATCGGCGCGATCGTGATGACGAGGATCGATTCGTGGTTCGACACCACCTTCGAGCGCACCCTGCTGAAGGTGTGCATCTTCCTCTTCCTGCTTGTGTTTTCGCTGGTATTTGCCATGCGGCTCAAGCTCTTCACGCCGGTGCTCCTGCACCATTGGGATCCTCGCCGCGAGCGCGACGTGCTCATCACGCCGGACGATCCGCGCTTCGTGGAGGAAGCCGAGCGCCAAAACCTCCCCGACGCCGAGCTCGAGGGCGAGCGCGAGGCCTCCCGCGACGCGTAACGCCCCGGCGCGCCCCGGTGGGCCCTACATCAAGGAGCTCTTATGATATTTAATAATGAAAACCCTCGGCACGGACACGGCGCCCGGAAGGTGGTGCTTCGCGCACTCGTGGTGGCGCTTGCCATTGTCGCGACGGTCTGCCTCGGCCTCCAAGTGTCGGCTCACGCCGAGGAAGCGGAGACCATTTCCATTTATCGCGTATATAACAAGTGGACCGGAGAGCATATCTTCACCACTGACATGCATGAATACGATACGCTCTCGGAGGCCGGTTGGACGGAGGAGGGCATCGCCTGGGAGGCGCCCCAGAAGACTGATTCGCCGGTGTATCGCCTGTACAACCCGTCGAGCGGCGACCATCTCTTCACCGCCCTCTACCGCGAGTATCTCTATGACAGCGAGGTCCTTGGCTGGGAGCGCGAGGGCATCGCCTTCTACTCAGCCGACCGAGGAGCGACCCCCGTCTATCGTTTGCATAATCCTTTCGAAGAGCGTGGCACGCACCACTACACCACGGACAAAGCCGAATACGACGCGCTCGGCGAAGCCGGCTGGACCCAAGAGGACATCGCCTGGTTCGCCCTCTATTGACTCTCCTTACGCCGCGCACCCACTTTTTCGGTGCATCGAAAAAGTGGGTGCGCGGCGTAAGGAATTCGGAATCAATTCAGACGCAGCGTAAACGGACCTAACCAGTTGACGATGGTCCAGCCGGTGCCTTCGTGGGTCCAGCCGGCGACGGTGAGGCTGCCGAGAACGAAGCCGAGGCCGTTGCTGGCGTATCCATACCCAAACCCCATGAGGTAGGCCGAGAGGACCTCCTTGCCGGTCTCGTCAAAGAGCTGCCAAACACGTAGCCATGGGGCGCAGCGCTGTCGTCCGCCTCCATGCCGAACTCGACGTCAAAGCGATCGTCTTCGACGATGAAGGGATATTCCACGGGCGAACCGTCTTCGTTGGGCCAAGGCTCGCGGTGGTGCGGGTAGCCGATGAAACCGCGACGCCGCGCGGAAATCGAATCAGAGGAAGAAGTAGAACAGCACGACGACGAAGATGACGATGCAGATGAGCAGGATGATCTTCTGGGGGAGCGGCATCTTGAGGTCGTCATCGGGCTCCATGCGCTGGCGGGCGGCCTCGATGCGCGCGTCCACGGCGGCGTCGTGTTCGGCCTGCGCCTGCTCCTCGCGGAGCTGCTCGAGCTCGGCACGCTCGCGTGCGGCGGCCTCTGCCTCCTCGCGCGCCGCCTTCTCGGCACGCAGCTGCTCGAGCTCCGCGCGTTCTTGGTCGCTCAGCGATTGATCTGCCATGGTTCCCCAAACGCCCGAGTGGTTGCTCGGGCCAGCATGCTACGCCTCTTCGGCCTCGATCTTCTTCTCGAGGGCGCGCTGCTTCTCCTTGGCCTCCCACTTGTCGAGCAGGCGCTCCTTCTCGGTCTTCGCCTCCTCGCGGCTGGCCTCGGCCGCCTCGGACTTCGCTTCCTCCTTGAGCGCCTCTTCGCGCTGGAGCTTCTCCTTCTCGCCCACGGGCAGGGGCTCGGGATCGTAGACCGCCATGATGGCCTCCTCGGATAGCAACGGATGCGCGATGCGCGCACGTGGGAGCGTGAGTGCCTCTCGAAGGCTCTATACCCGTTCGCGGCGGCCGAGGAGCCCTCAGGCACGGCGCCCGGGAAGGCCAGTGCCATCGAAGGCCGGCACGAAGCTCTCGGAGACGGTGCCCGCCTCCTGCCACCACACGCGCTCGAAGCCGAGCTCGTAGGCATAGGCGATGAGCGCCTCGTAGTCCTCGGGCTCCACGCCTCCCGCGAGCGCGCCGCCCGCTTGGCGGCAGGCCTCGTTCGGCGTGTACTGGTTCATGAGCGAGAGGTCGCAGTGGCCGAGCGCGAGGGCCGCCACGCGATCGAGCACGGCGAAGCTGTCGGCCGCCTCGCCGGGGAGCATGAGGTGGCGCACGATGATGCCGTGCGTGAGGTGGCCGGCTTCGTCCTCCTTGCGGCCACCGGCGGCCTCGAGCGACTCCACCATGGCCTCGAGCGCCTCGGACGCGGCCTCGGGGTAGTCGCGCGCGTGCGAGAGGCGCGCGGCGAGCTCGGGACTCGCGTACTTGAAGTCCGTGAGCCAGACGTCCACCGTGCCAGCGAGCTCGCGCACGAGCTCGGCGCGCTCGTAGCCCGAGGTATTCGCCACGATGGGGATGGTGAGGCCACGCGCGCGGGCGCGCTTGATAGCCTCCGCCACGCTCGGCGCGAAGTGGAGCGCCGTCACGAGGTTCACGTTGAGGGCGCCCTGGGCCTCGAGCGCGAGCATGGTCTCGGCGAGCTCGTCCACCGTGAGCGGCCAGCCGGCGCCCCGCGCGCTCACCTCGGCGTTTTGGCAGTACACGCAGCGAAGCGGGCAACCGGAGAAGAAGATCGTGCCCGAGCCCGCGTCGCGTGCCTCGGCGGGAAGCGCGTCATCGGCCGCAGTGCCGGAGATCGGAGGCTCCTCCCAGAGGTGGAGCGCCGCGCGCGCCGCCCGCATGGTGGCCGTCTCCCCGCACACCCCGCGCGCCCCCGCCGCCCGGTTCACCCCGCAACGCCGCGGGCAGAGCTCGCAGCGCACATAGGCCGCAGCCGAGAGCAGGGAGGATGTGTCGCACGCATTCATGCGTGCGAGTCTACCGTTGCGAGCGCTGGAGCCCCGTGGCTCGTCATCGCGCCCCCCCCTGGCGGCACCGCGGAGCGGTCTCGGCCGCCCCGCTGCCCCAGCTCGCTTGCCACGGAGCGGTCTCGGCCGCCCCGCTGCCCCAGCTCGCTTGCCACGGAGCGGTCTCGGCCGCCTTTTCTGACGCGTAGGCCTCTCGGCCGCCCTCTCTTTTTGCCGCGTAGGCCCCTCCGCCGCCCAAAAACACCCTTTCCGCACCTCAGACCTGTTGCGTAGCCCTCTCCGCCGCCCTTCTGGGGCGGCCGAAAGGGCTCCATGCCAAATGGTCGGGCGGCTGAGGAGGCTAGGCGGCAAAAAAGGCGGCAGAGAGGGCTACGTGACAGAAATGGGATGACAGAAATGGAATGAGAGATGAAGCGTCGGCGGCCGGCCGAGGAGGCTCGTGGCGGATGATGAACGAGACGTGCGAGCACGTTCGCTCGACGGTTCTTCCGCTCACGCGGCACCAAGGCTTCTCGAAATTACTTGGCGGTGGCACGGATGGCCTTGCGGTGTAGCTGGGCGTGTCACGCCAGGCTTTAGGGTGTACTTCGTGCCACGAATGGCCTTGCGGTGTAGCGAAACGGGGTGAAAACGCCGCGAATCAGCTCGTTTCTTACACCGTAAGCAGGGCTCTGGCGGTTTCGCGTACACCGCACGCATACTCTTGCCGCGATGTACACCACACGCGCACCCTTGCCACGATGTACACCGCAAGGCCGGGCGTGGCGGCGCCGTCAGGGAAACTCCTCGCTACCATGGGCCTGGCAGTATCCATGCGCGGCCGGACGGAAGGATTCCCTGTGAGCGAACTGGAGAAGATGGACGCGGAGCAGTGGTACGACGCGGGCGACGCCGAGCTCGAACGGCTGCGCACCGAGGGCAACGCCATCGCGTGGGAGTTCAACCAGCTCTCACCCGCCGAGTTCGAACGTGGCCACGAGCTCCTCACCCAGCTCTTCCGCGAATTCGGCGACGGCGCGGTGGTGCTCGCGCCCGTCTACGTCGACTACGGCTCGAGGATAGAGATCGGCGAGGGCACGTTCGTGAACCACGGCGCGTACCTCATGGACGGCGGCGGCATCCGCATCGGCAAGCGCTGCCAGATCGGGCCAAACCTCGGCGCCTACACCGCCCAGCACCCGCTGGACGCCGAGGAGCGCGCGACGGGGCTCGAGAAGGCCTCGCCCATCGTCCTCGAGGACGACGTGTGGATTGGCGGTGACGTCACCATCATGCCCGGTGTGACCATCGGGAAGGGCGC
>CANPVI010000079.1 GCA_947581665.1 uncultured Atopobiaceae bacterium
GAGTACGGAGAATGCCGGGTGGAGGTGGAACGGATGGAGGAAGCCCGGAGGGTGAAAAATGCCCTGGAGAGCGTGTGTTCGATGGCGAGACAGAGACTGGATATATCGGATCCGGCATTGCTTTTGGCGCTGCTGGATGCCTGTGAGGTGACGCGGGATGAGGGAATGTTGCAGGAGGTACTGGATGTGGTTGGTCGGAATTTGGATCGCCTGGCCGTTTCGGTGGAAAGTGTGAAATTGCTGGCCTGCTGTTATTATTATGTGGAAGAAGAGGAATGTGCGGAACGGGCCCGAAGCATGCTGGAGGAATTGAGGAAGTTGGGAATGGGGGAAGAAGAGTTGGCGGATGCGGAGACAATTTTGGAGGAATTGACCTAAGGTTTCGGCTTTAGGATGGATCCCGGGAGACTCAGGACGTGCCCCTTCGGGGGCGGGGGAGGTGTGGCTAGTGACTTCGTAAAGTGAATTAGCCGGGACTTAAACGAAAGAGCTGTGTGATTTTAAGCGTACGGTTTATCTTGCGGATTATTCCTTATTGGCTGGGTATGCTTGGAGGATATGGGTTTGATATGCTAGCTTTCGTAACGCGGAAGAAACTGACGGTTAGTTCTGTCCGTGTGAAGAAGTTTTGTGCAACGACAGTCAATGTATTTAGAGACCTCTAAACAACAATAAACAATGAAAAACACATAGAGATAAATCTCTGTATATCAACTACTTTTAGATTTTAACACTTCAGACTTGCTTTTTGGTGGTTCTCAAAAATCCGCTTACCTTTGCAACGCATTTCTACCGCGGAGAATTTTGAGGGCTTTTATTTTGCCATCTCGTGGACAGGGTTGACAAAGGTTGACAAGAGTGTACAACAGTTGACAGAAGAACGAGAGGGAAAAGAGCAAGGAAGTGACCTCATTTGAAAAACGTGACATTGTGGAATGAGTTGACAATGGGTGTCAATGATTGACGAAAGTTCACTCCGTGGCGGTTTGCAAGAAATTGATTGTAAAACCACATAAAAAGGAATCAAATGAGAAAGACAAGAAAATGTGCCTTCTGCGGTAAGGAGTTCACTTGTAACAGCGGTTCGCAGAGGTATTGCTCAGAACATTGCGCGGAGGCGGCAAAGGCTCAGCGCAAGAAGAGACAACAGGACTTTTTGAAGGCTCTCCAGCCTGTTATAGACATCGCCAGCCAGGAGTATCTCACATTCTCCAAGGCTGCCATCCTCATGGGATGCTCCCGTCAGTACGTTTACAAGTTGGTAAACGAGGGCAAACTTTCTGCATCCCGAATCAGCAGCCGGATGGCATTCATCCGCAAAGCAGACATCGAGAAGATGCTTGCTGGCAATCCTTATCATAGAGTATTGCCAACATACAAGCCTATGACTTCTTCTTCCCTTTCGTTGAAGAAAAGACAAGCTTCAAGTAAGCTGGAAAAGGCGCGTGTGTTTGACCCCTTCGGGCACGCGGGATTTGACCCCTCGGGCATGATAATATTGACCCCTTAAAAGTCCTGGCGGCGGGGGTCAATTTTATTTTACCTCAGTAGTTGTTTCATGGCTTTTTCGCCTTGAGTTTGCGCATGCTTTCGCCTGTCAGCTCGATGGAGTGGGCTGAGTGGACTATCCGGTCGAGGATTGCATCGGCTACCGTCGGGTCACCCACCATGTCGTACCAGCTGGATGACGGATACTGCGAGGTTATTATGATGGATTTGCGCTCGTGACGGTCCTCGATGATGTCGAGCAGGATCGGACGCTCCTTGGCGTCGAGCTGGACAAGGAACAGGTCGTCGAGTATCAGAAGCTGGCATCGTTCGATTTTCTTGAGCTCTGCCTCAAGACAGTTCTTGACCTTGGCCACCTTGAGCAGTCCGAGAAGCTTGGCCGCGTTGGCGTAGAGTGTGCGTATGCCTCTTTTGCAGGCCTCGTGGCCCAGGGCACAGGCGAGGAAGCTTTTGCCTGTGCCGGCAAATCCTGTTATGAAGAGATTCTGTCCGTTGCGGATGAAGTCAAGAGTGGCCAGACGTTCCATCTGGTTGCGGTCAAGACCGCGGCTGACCGTATAGTCGATTTCCTCGAGATATGCCTTGTAACGGAACGAAGCGTTCTTTGTCAGTCGCGTTACCGCCGCCTGCGCGCGGTAGTCCCACTCGCGGCTGAGAAGCATTGACAGGAAGGAGTCCGGGGTCATTGCCTGGGCAGTGGTCCCGGCCAGGCTCTCGCGGAAGGCCTCGGCCATTCCGTGCATTTTCATGCGGTTCATCAGATCCAGCGATATGGCGTTCTGGTCCGGCTGCTGGCTCACCGGCGCTGTCTTGTCATTTGTTTTCATTGGAGTTGTCGTTTTTTACGTTTTCTTTGTTGTTGATGCTGTAGTATTCGCGCCCCCGGATGTTTTTGTGTACAGGTGCGGGGGCTGACTGCGCCGGAGTGTGGACTGTTCCGTCCTCATCAGGAAGGAAGTCGGCGTCATCGCCCTGTTCAAGGACTTCCCGCAGAGCCTGATATCCGTATTCAGATTTCTGCGATGCGCATACGCATGCCGCTATGAGCCGGTCTGTTCCGTATTTTTTCTCGAGCGACAGTATCCCACGGCAGCTGCTGAAGGATTTTGGCGGGTACTGCATCCTGCCGTCCACTTCGCGCAGGTAGTCCAGAACGATGTTGTCCATCTCCGCAACACGTCGGAAGAGTTCCTCGAGATCCCTGTCGTAAGGACCGTAATGACCGGGCAGATTGTGTTCCTTCTTCCATGAGTATGTATAAGGGATGTCGCATCTGTCGTGCGTCGCCACGAGGTTCAGACCGCAGTATATCTCCACGGTGTCGGCATCGTAGAGAATGACCACACGCTTGCCCACATGTTCGCGGGGAACGCTGTAGTGGTGCTTGAACAGAGATACGTAACAGTTCTTGCCGACAGTCATCAGTTTGCGTTCCTTCATGACAAACGGTTTCTCGGGCAGGGGACGGAGGAAGTCCTTCTCCCCGCGGAGGAACATGTCCCGGCGTGACATATCCCGGCCGGCCATCGGCTTCTCGTTGAAGTCGAGCAGCGATATGTGTATCGCTGTGTTCAGTTCATCCAGAGAGGTGAACACCATTCCCTCGATGTCAAGGTAGACGGATCGGTACAGGAGCTTGACCGCGTTCTCGACAAGCGCCTTGTCCTTGGGATGGCGCACCCGCGCAGGGTATACGGCACATCCGTAATGTTCGGCAAAGGCGGCGAACTCTTCGTTTATAACCGGTTCGTTGCGGTCGCTGGTCTTCACCGCCGCCTTGAGATTGTCGGGAACAATGGCCGCCACAACACCCTCAAAGTAATGAAAGGCATTCTGACAGGCCTTGATCAGATCTTCCTTGCGTTGGGACCATACGGCCTCGCAGTAAGTATAATGACTGAACGGAAGTATGGCTACGAACACTTCGGCCTTCTTGACCTCGCCTGTCATCTCGTCGACAACCGTGAGTCTGTCGCCTGCGAAGTCGATGTACATCTGGTCGGCGGCGTAGTGCTCGACATGACCGATGACTGTGGTGTGGAACCTGTATTGCCGTACAGCTCGTTTGAACACAGACTCCTGAAAGCCATCGGGATGATCTTCCCGATACTCATTGAAGAGCTTACGAACTGTCATACCCTTGCGTGAAAGACGGGCGACATAATCCGGTATCAGCGCATCAAGTTCGAGCTGACGCTGCGAAGGCTCGCGACGACGGAACTCCGTGCAGCCGAACATGTCACGGAGTTGCTCCTCCGTAAACTCAAGCAGTTGCTCTGTCGGCTTGCCGCTTGAAATGAACAGCCGGACATACTTGCGCACTGTGTTGCGGGAAATGTGAAACGTATTGGCCGTCTCTTTTATTCCCATTCCAACTGCGTAACATCTCAGGATGTTTTTTAATTTTGCAATCATATTTGTAGTTTTTGATATTGAACCCCGCCGTGCCAGGACAAGGATTCTCAAAACTACAAAAAAATTCCCCTGCCGTATCATCGACAGGGGTCATTTTTATCTTGCCCGGAGGGGTCAATCTTATCATGCCAAAAGGGGGCAGTCCCGCGTGCCCGAAGGGGGCAAACACACGCGCCTTTTCCAGGTCACCTCCTTTTCCTAAATTCTTATACAATCATAGAAGATGCGGTGTCATTTTGGAGCAATGCTTCGATTGTCTTATTATATTGGTAAATATTTCATTTTGCAACTTTTACTTCAAAAATGCTAAATCACTAATAATCAAAGTAATTTTGTTTTAGAAATATTTGTTACTCTTATGTTACTTTAGGCTATAATGCTGTTTATATGTGTTGAAATACAATATGTTATAAACATTATAAACTTACCACTTCTAAAAATATTGATAACAAGATATTGCCAGAACCACAATCTTTCTCAAAACATAAATTATGCTGTAAGTATTCCTGCTTCCTTTGAGGCGAATCAGCGTAAGGATTTGATGGCCCGCCGTCACTTCAAAGCCATCAGCGACAATGGCTACATTTATGATGTCGCCAAGGACTACAAGAGTTTGTATGATATTGTAACAAAGTAGTTCTATTTATATAATTTCGGGCGGAAACTGCGTTATTTTGCAAGCTTCCGCCCGAGATTGAAAAAAAACTTATTACTCTATTCTCTTGTTTTGCCACTCATTCGCAATACTCTTCCAATCTATCTTGCGTTCCTTTGCACCAGTCCATACATTCCAATAGTCGGGATCGTCTGACTGAGGACGTTGAGCTTCTGGAAGAGTTCTCATTTTTACCATAACTGGCAGCTCTGATGCCCAACCAAGCAATACAGCATATTGTGAGGGCAATGATGGCATCTCACGCAGTATCCCCCGCATATTGTCGGGCAGTAAGCGTTGAACCAATTCCTGGTCACGGTCATTGGAGATTCTATGCAACATGAATGAATTACACTGTGACAAAACCGTGGGTGATAGTTCAGAGGGTCTTTGCGATGAAAGGACAAGGCCTAATCCAAATTTACGTCCTTCACGAGCGATTTTCTCAAACATCTTGCAGCATTGGGTCGCTGGTCCTGTGTTCTCAGCGTCATCATTATAACGTTTCACGAAATAATGAGCTTCCTCCATCACCAAGACGGTTGGCAGACAGACTTTATTCAGTTTCAGATATCTCTGTTGCGCCTCAAACACCATCCTGGCAATGACCGCAGTGATTATACTTGTCACGTCAGAAGGCAAGAGAGATAGGTCTATAATTGTCAACGATTCTTTATTATCCGAACCAATATATTCGCTTAGCCAATCGCTCAACTCCAGTGACGTATCATCTATCACCTTCCTTACCCTCACATCAGATAATAGCGTCTTAATGCGGGGCATCAACGTCACTATATAATCTGTAGTATTGAGAATCTCTGCATTGGCTTCAATGGAGCGCACAAAATTTTCTCCCGAAAACGGAATGGGACTGTCTTCATCCGTAGGCAGGAACTCATCCTCTCTGCCTCCTGCTTTCAAATAAACATCTCTTAACAAGGTGAGCAAAACATCCACTTCCCCTCTCACATAATCTTGATTAGAATATTGAGGAGCCCTTTGTACCTCAAACTCTGTAACTTTAGTATTAAAAGCCGCTACCGCATCCTTAAGTTCTTGCGAAAACGTATCTTCTGATACTACTCCGGCATTCCATTTTTGGAGTGATTCTTTGAAATTCTTTGGACCAGGGAAATTACCCCATGGCGTCCCCTTTGTTTTATAAACTTCTATCGTATTGATTACTGTCCTAACAAAGCTCGCCAATTCTTTCTCCTTGCTCTCGGCCTCAAACACGTTACCACTCCTCACTGACTTTAGCGCATGTACGATGGGTGCGTCTTTGGGGAAGCCTTTGTAAAGCCACACCATTCATCCGTATTCCAGAACCAGAGAGGTACTTCTAATTGTTTTCTGCCGTCACCATCCTCTATATTCACGGAATAGATATTTGCCTCCTTCTTATCTGCAAACGCCTTGCTGTATTCTCCATTTGGGTCAAGCACAATAAACCTGCTATTTACAGGAATGTCTTTCTTTGTCTTACTGATGCTTGCGCTTTCCAAAGACCACCTGATAAGCCCTGCTACGGAACATGACTTACCACTTCCAGTATTGCCAAGGACTGCTAGATGCCTACCAAACAACCTGTCTGGATCTATCATCACCTTGGCATTTCCTACCAGAGGACTATTGCCTATATACACTCTTCTGTTCTCGCCTGACTCAATAATCGATTTCAACTGAGTTTCTGTCGGGAGGATAACAATGTCTCCAACAGACGGAAATGTTTCAAGCCCACGCTTAAACTTATAGCCTTTCTCTGAAGCAATCAGAGTCCCTACCGGTTGTAGTTCCATCTTCCTCAATGGGAAAGGCAAATCAATCAAACCAAAGTCTTGAAATCCACTACGTTTCGGGTATGGAGAACGTTGGATGGTT
Organism: uncultured Atopobiaceae bacterium; assembly: GCA_947581665.1. GTDB lineage: Bacteria > Actinomycetota > Coriobacteriia > Coriobacteriales > Atopobiaceae > CANRLS01. Next base: position 6,461 of record CANPVI010000079.1, read on the forward strand.
ATCCATGAAACTTGCCCCACCACGAACCCCAAGTCCACGGGAATCATCACATACCCGTTAATACGTGGAAAGTTTCGAGGTGTCCCAGTATTTAGAGCCACACTGTCTGGTGATTCAATGTCCAACTGTACCTCTATCCTGTCAGGTGAAATAAACTCCACCGTCCCTACTCTCAGCGAGGCTAACTGCTCTATGGGGGTTGTTGTCATTTTGCAAGTGTTGATTGTGAAGTTGATGTTGTGGTGGTAGAAGATGTAGCGGAACCTGTCAAAGATGTAGCAGTTGAGCTTGTAGAAGAAGCGCTTGAAGCCGCTCCCATACGATGTTGCAGAAGTTCTGCCATGCGGATTGTGGTTCTGTCAATAGCAGATTTTGGCAAATAGTCGTTAGCTAGATTGGTAATGTTACCTAGGTTACTACCCATCAGCACAGACATCTGCGCATAGTGAGCGGATTCATAATAGAATTGTAGAATCCTTCCAATCGGGTCGTTGAAAGAAATAACGACCAGATGTGTAGAAGGAATCGTAAGCATATCATGAATAACACGGTTGATATGTTCGTCCCCAAAACCATAGCCATATGTTACCAAAGTAGAGGCCGTAAATTGAACTGTGTCAGCGAAGGGAACAAATAAAATATTAACTTTGCTAACACATTTTGTTTATGAG
>CANPVI010000080.1 GCA_947581665.1 uncultured Atopobiaceae bacterium
CTCAGCATCTGGGTCCTCGTCATCGTGCTCGCCCGCGAGTTTCTCGTGGCGGGGCTTCGCATGGTGGTGGCCTCGAAGGGCGAGGTGGTGGCCGCGTCGGTCATCGGCAAGTGGAAGACCGGCTTCACCATGGGCGCCATCATCGGCTACCTCGTGGGGATCGCGCTCGGCGCGGGAGCCGCAGGGACGGTGATCCTCGCGCTCTCCTGGCTCGCGATGGTGGCGGCCGTGGTGCTCACCATCTGGTCGGGCGTCGACTACCTTCTCCTGTGCCGGGGCTATTTCTCGTGAGCGATGGGGTCGATCGCGCCGCGTGCGCACTTCTCGAGACCGCCCTTCGCACCCATCGCACGCTGAGCTTCGCGGAATCGTGCACGGGAGGGCTCGTGGCAGGTGCCCTCACGTCGCTCGCGGGCTCCTCGGAGGTGTTTCTCGGGTCGGCGGTCACCTATGCGCTCTCGGCGAAGACGGCCCTTCTGGGCGTCTCCCAGACCATCTTGGACGGTCCCGGTGCCGTCTCTTCCGAATGCTCCTCGGCCATGGCCAAGGGGTCGCGTCGCGTCTTCGGATCGGACGTGGCCGTCTCGGTGACGGGAATCGCGGGCCCCGGTGGCGCGGAACCGGGAAAGCCGGTGGGCACGGTGTGGTTCGGCGTGGCTTCCAAGGCCGGCACGCGCACCTGCGTGAGGCACTTCCTTGGCGACAGGACCTCGGTGAGGGAGGCCGCCGTGGGCGTCGCCCTTTCCCTCGCCCTTGCGGCATGCGAGGAGCTCGGCTGAACCTTGGGCGTCGCCATCTCTGTGGAACCTTTGTGATCGACTCCGTTTTCTACACTTTGCACACGCGCATACCTCGAGCTTGACGGCTCGTTGTTGGGTTTTGCTGGACGGACGTGGGCCCCCGGTCAGATCCTTGACGGATCCTCGCGAAATGTCGTTGGGGCGAGCTGCTACGGTGCGGATGGACGGTTGACGGTAGAACAGGTGTTCGGGTAGGATTTCGCCTTGGACGCCGTGAAGCAAAGGGAGCACACATGGCTAAATCGCGCGGCAAGCAGCAGCGCCAGATCAACATCCCCCAGAGCGCCGAGGAGCGGGAAAAGGCGATCAAGTCCACCACGGACGAGATATCCAAGCGCTTCGGCGAAGGCGCCATCATGAAGCTCGGCGGAGAGGCCGACCTCGAGGTGGAGGCGATCCCCACCGGCTCCATCGCCCTCGATGCCGCGTTGGGCATCGGCGGCGTGCCCCGCGGGCGCATCATCGAGATATACGGCCCCGAATCCTCGGGAAAGACGACCCTCTCCCTCGAAATCCTCGCCGAGGCGCAGGCCCAAGGCGGCACCGTCGCCTTCATCGACGCCGAGCACGCGCTCGACCCCGGCTACGCCGCTCGCATCGGCGTGGACATCGACGACGTCCTCATCTCCCAGCCAGACACCGGTGAGCAGGCCCTCGAGATCTGCGACATGCTCGTGCGAAGCGGCGCGATCGACGTCGTGGTCATCGATTCGGTGCCCGCACTCGTGCCCCGCGCCGAGATCGAGGGGGAGATCGGCGACGTCACGGTCGGCCTCCAAGCGCGCCTCATGAGCCAGGCGCTCCGCAAGCTCGCCGGATCGCTCTCGAAGTCGAAGACCACCTGCATCTTCATCAACCAGCTCCGAGAGAAGATCGGTGTGATGTTCGGCAACCCCGAAACCACCCCCGGTGGCAAGGCGCTCAAGTTCTACGCCTCCGTGCGCATGGACATCCGCCGCACGGACACCATCAAGGTGAACGGCGAGCAGGTGGGCAACCGCGTCCGCGTCAAGGTGGTGAAGAACAAGATGGCGCCTCCGTTCCGCCAAGCGGAGTTCGACATCATGTACGGCACCGGCATCTCCAAAGAGGGCTCGATCCTCGACATGGGCGTCGAGAAGGGCCTCGTGAAGAAGAGCGGCCCCTGGTACACCTATGGCGAGGAGCGCCTCGGCCAGGGGAGGGAAGCCGCAAAGGAGTTCCTTCGCACCAACCCCGGCCTCATGGAAGCGCTCGAGCACGCCCTGCGCGTCGAGGCGGGCCTCGAGTTCGAGGACGAGGACGAGGAGGCGCCGGAGCCCCCCGAGGCCGGCGCCTTTGAGGACGATACCCTCCTCGAGGACGACTACTTCGACGACGGCGAGTAGCCACCCGTCACGCTGAGGCCATGACGTCGTTTTCCTGGAGCGTCGAGCTTCCCGACCACAAGAAGAAGGTGTATCCCGCTTCCGGTGGCCGCGCGCTTCTCTCTTGGGGCGAAGGGCACTCCCGCCCCCTAGCCGCTGCCACCGGAAGGGCGCTCCGTAAAGCCGAGCGTGAGGGTTTCGTCGCGTCGAATCCCGATGAGCTTCAAGCGAAGGTCGAGGCTTTGGACGAGGCTCAGGCTTGGAATTGGCTGCTCGCCTCGCTCAACCGCCGAGACTTTTCCGAGAAGGAGGCGCAGGACCATCTTCGTCGCAAGGGCTTCGGCGAGGCGGCATCCGCCGGCGCCGTCGAGCGCGCGAAGAGCCTTCGCTTCATGGATGACGCGCGCTATCTCGAGGTGTTCACCTCCCAAAAGATCGCGCAGGGGTGGGGCAGGCGCCGAATCGAACGTGCGCTCTCGGAAAGGGGTATCGACGTGTCCTCGCAGGAGGGTTGGGCCGAGGTGCACTTCAGCGCGGATTCTGAGCGTGAGCGCGCAAGGGCACTCCTTGGGAGGCGAAGCATCCCGGAGAAGCGCCCGCTCGAGAAGTGGGTACGTTTCCTCGTGGGTAAGGGCTTCGATTTCAGCATTGCCAAGGAAGCGGCTCGAGATGAGCTCAGGCTCCGGGGGGAGCGGGACGAGGATGCATGAGCATCCAGACTCCACCAAGCGTCCATAAATCGGACTGATCCTGAGGACCCCTGGCTCGCGCATTTGACTAAAGCCTCAGGACCCTTAGGATTGAAATGCCTCAAGAGTTTCCCCGGTCACATCGACCGCTGCCATAGACCGCCTCGATTTTCCGCGTTCTGCCATCGATCTTTGCGCCGGGTTGGCTTCTGACGGCGTATCGTCTCGCCAATCGCGAGTCGATGCCCTCAACTGACTATGCCGCTTAAAGGAGCACCCGTGTCTATCGCCATCACCCTCGCGTGCGTGGCAGGTGGTCTTGTCGTGGGGTTCGTCGTGGCGTGGCTCATTGCCACCCAGGGCGCGAACAGCAAGATGAGCCTTGCCAAGCACGAAATGGAAGAAGCACAGAGAAACGCCGAGCGAATCGCCGCCGACGCGCAGCGCGCTGCCGAGACTAAGACCAAGGAAGCCCTCCTCGCTGCGAAGGAGGAGGCACTCGCCATCCAACACGCGGCAGAGGAGGAGGAAAAGCAGCGCAAGAGCGATATCTCGCGCCGTGAGAGCCGCCTCGCGATGCGCGAGGACGCCCTCGACGAGCGTGGTGCCGCGCTGGATCGCAAGGAGCATCAGCTTTCGAGCTTCCAAGGCCAGCTCGATCGCCAGAGGAACGACCTCACCAAGGCCATCGCCCAACAGACCGCGGAGCTCGAGCGCATCGCGAACCTCACATCGGACCAAGCGCACGACGAGCTCCTCGAGAAGGTGCGCGCGGAGAGCGTGCGCGAGGAGGCCGAGATCATCCGCTCGAGCGAGCAACGCGCGAAGACGCAAGCCGCGAAGAACGCACGCGATATCGTCTCGCAGGCCATCCAACGCTGTGCGGCCGATGTCGCCGGCGACGTCACGGTCACCACCGTGCGCATCCCCTCCGACGACCTCAAGGGAAGGATCATCGGACGCGAAGGCCGAAACATCCGCACCTTCGAGCAGGTGACCGGCGTCTCCATCAACATCGACGACACCCCCGAGGTGGTGAAGCTCTCGAGCTTCGATCCCGTGCGTCGCGAGACCGCGCGCGTCACGATGGAAAACCTCGTGGCAGACGGGCGCATCCATCCCGTGCGCATCGAGGAGATGTACAAGAAGGCCAAGGAGCTCGTCGAGCAGCGGGTGATGGAGGCGGGCGAGGACGCCGCCTTCGACCTCGGCATCCATGATCTCCACCCGGAGATCATCAAGACACTGGGCGCGCTCAAGTACCGCACCTCCTATGGCCAAAACGTGCTCACGCACTCCAAGCAGGTGGCCGAGCTGGCCGCGTTGATGGCCACCGAGATCGGCGCCGACACGGCCAAGGCGAAGCGCGCCGGACTGCTGCACGACCTCGGCAAGGCCATCGATCGCGAGATGGAGAGCCCCCACGCGGTGATCGGCGCCGAACTTGCCCGGCGCTACGGCGAGAAGCCAGAGGTCGTCCACGCCATCGAGGCGCACCACGCCGATATCGAGCCCACCACCGTGATCGATTTCCTCGTGCAGGCCGCAGACGCCATCTCCGCCTCGAGGCCGGGCGCGCGCCGCGAGACGGCGGAGGAGTACGTGAAGCGCATGGAGAAGCTCGAATCCATCGCAAACGCCCACGAGGGCGTCGACCACACCTACGCCATGCAAGCGGGGCGCGAAGTCCACGTGATGGTGGAGCCCGAGCGCATCAGCGATGCGGAGATGACCGTACTCGCACACGACATCACCAAGGAGATCGAGGATGGTCTCGAGTATCCCGGGCAAGTGCGTGTGGTGGTCATCCGCGAGTCGAGGGTCGTGGACGTCGCGAAATGAGCCGAGAGGGCTCGCATACGCGCGATACCTCGAGCGAGGATCTCATCGCCTTCATCGATGAGGTGGTGCCCGGTTCGGCGCGCGGCGTCGAGGAGCGCCTCGGTGACGGCTTCGTGCGCCTCGAGGTGCGCGAAGCCGAGCGTCGTCAGGCGATGCACGACATTCGCTGGGTGGAGGACGCCCTCATCGAGCTTCTGCGCAATGCGCGCGACGCCCACGCCGCCCATATCTTCGTGGCCCTCTCAAGAAGCCAGGATGAGCGCAGCCTCGTCGTGCTCGACGATGCCGTGGGAATCCCGCGGGCATTCCAGGAGCTCGTCTTCGAAGCCCGGGTCACCTCGAAGCTCGACACCCTCTCGGAGGACGAATGGGGCGTGCACGGACGCGGCATGGCGCTCTATTCCATCCGCGAGCGCGCGCGGGAGGCCCGCGTGGCATGGAGCGCCCCAGGGCTCGGGAGCGCCATCACGTGCACCTTCGACGTGAAGGACATTCCCGAGCGCGCCGACCAGTCGAGTTGGCCCACGATGGCCTTAGGCGAGGAGGGCGCGGAGCTCAGGGGACCGAAGAACCTCATCCGCACCTGCGTGGAGTTCGCGCTCTCCGATCCCCAGGGCCCCAAGGTCTACATCGGGAGTCCCTCGCAAATCGCCGCCACGATGCGACAGGTGGCCAAGACGCATGCGAGCGAGGCCGCGCTTCTCTTCGAGAGCGACTACGACCGTTTACCGGTTTGCGAGCAGCTCCTTGCGGCGCCCGATGCGGCGACGCTCGCCTTCATCGGGCACAAGCTTGGCCTCGATCTCTCCGAGCGTACGGCGCATCGCATTCTCTCCGGCGCGATCCGCCCTGTGCGAAGCGTCGCCGAAAGGCTCAAGCACAGCTCGAGCTCCACTGCCAGGGAAGGCGCCGATCTCCTTGCCGAGCCCCGGCGACTCAAGCTCTCCGAAGCCGACACGCTCGAGCTGAAGTCGAGGCTTCTCGACGCTCTCGACCCCGTCACCGATCGCTATTTCCTGCGGATTCTCGAGAGCCCTACGCTTCGCCAGAGCCCTGGGGCCCTCCATGTCACCTTTAGGATCAGCCTCGGCGACGAGGGCTGAGACGAGCTGGTCTTTCGAGGAAAAACGTGTAGGATAGCGTCTGCTTCACGCAAACGGACCCACAAACCGAACCATAAAGGCCACCCACGCCCCCAAACGAAAGCACCCCCATGGATTTCCTCAAGGTCTCCAGCAAGTCCTCGCCCGCCTCTGTCGCCGGCGCCATCGCCGGCATGGTGAAGGACGGCGTCCCCGTCAACCTCCAGGCCGTGGGTGCCGGCGCGGTCAACCAAGCCATCAAGGCCGTGGCCATTGCGCGAGGCTTCCTCATTCCCGTAGGCGTGGACATCTCCGTCGCCCCCACGTTCTCCGATGTCCTCATCGACGGTTCGCCGCGCACCGCCATCCGCATCGCCGTCTACGTGCATCGCGTCCAAGCGCAGGGCCTTTCCCTCGAGGTGGATTCCTTCGACCTGGGCGTCAAAGAGGCCGGCTTCACCGAGCAGCGCTAGCGACCACCTCGCGGTTTCGTGGGCACCCCCTCATCCCAGAGCGGTCTCACCTTTTGGGTGAAGACGTTCGGCTGCCAGATGAACTTCCATGAGTCCGAGCGCGTCGCCGGGCTTCTCGAGGCACATGGCTACCTCCCTGTCGCCACGCCCGAGGAGGCCGATGTGTGCGTGTTCATGACGTGCTGCGTGCGGGAGAAGGCCGATACGCATCTCGCGGGCCAGGTGAGCGCGATGGCGAGCGCTCCGGAGCCGCCCTCGGGCCTGCGCACGGTCGCCATAGGAGGCTGCATTGCGCAGCGAGACGCCGAAGGCGTGAGGAAGGCCATGCCGAGGGCCGATATCGCATTCGGCACGCAGGCGCTCCCGAGGCTCCCCGAACTCATCGAGCGCTCTCGCCATGCGAAGCGGGGACGGATCGTGGTGGATGTGGCGGAGCCCTATGACGCCTTCTCCGCGGACCTTCCCCAGCATCGCGCCAACCAGTGGCGCGCGTGGGTGCCCATCATGTACGGCTGCAACAATTTCTGCACGTATTGCATTGTCCCCTACGTGCGGGGAAGAGAGCGCAGCCGAAAGGCGGACGACATCCTCGCCGAGGTGGAGCGCGTGAGGACCACGGGGGCGCGCGAGGTGTACCTCCTCGGACAGAACGTGAATTCCTATGGCCACGACCTCGAGGGCCAGCCGAGCTTCGCCGAGCTCTTGCGCATGGTGGCGAAGACGGGCGTCGATCGCGTGCGCTTCACCTCATCGCACCCGAAGGACCTCACGACGGCCACGCTCGAGGCCATGGCCGAGGAGCCGGCCATCATGCCGCATCTCCACCTCGCCGCGCAGTCGGGTTCGGATCGCATCCTCAAGG
>CANPVI010000081.1 GCA_947581665.1 uncultured Atopobiaceae bacterium
CGACAAGCTCGTGGCCGAGGCCAACCGGGAGATCTCCGAGGCGATTGGCTAGCTCCCAGCACGCATTACCTGCGAAAGGGGCGCCCCGGCCAGCGGCCCGGGCGCCTCTCGTCATTCGTCAAGATGCGGATTCTTTTGCGCTTACCGCGGCCGAAGAGCACGGCCGCATCCCAAACACTCCCAAGCGGCGCAAAGGAACCTTGTTTCCTCGCCCTCCCATACAGGGCAACGAACGGCGTCTGCATCGCCGTCTCCCTGAGCGCCTACATGTTTCCGAGGTAGACGTTGGGGAGCACCTCGCGCGCCACCTCCGCGAGCTCGCGGACGAGGGCGCGGCTCGTGGGCGGGCGGTCGTGGAAGCGCCACGCCGGGTGGAAGCGCGTCACGTGGAGGGTGAGGTCGTCGTCGAGTGCGGCGAGCCAGCGGGCGAGGCGGCCCATCTCCTCAGGCGTGTCGTTCACGCCGGGGACGATGAGGCAGGTAACCTCGAGGTGGCAGGTGGGCGCGGCCGCGAGGATCGCGATCGTGCGCTTCACCTGCTCGAGATCCCCGCCGATGAAGCGATACGTCTCCTCGTTGAAGGATTTGAGGTCGATGTTCGCGGCGTCCATGAGGGGCGCGATCTCGCGCACCACGCGCTCATCGAAGCAGCCGTTCGACACGAGCACGTTCACGAGCCCCTCGGCCATGGCGAGCTCAGCGCAATCGCGCACGTACTCCCAGCCCACGAGGGGCTCGTTGTAGGTGTAGGCGATGCCCACCATCTGCGGATCGCGCTCGCGCTCAAGGCAGGCGACGCGCACGAGGTCGGCCGGGAGGATCTCCCGCCACGCCACGTCGTGCTCGCCCACCTGCGCGATCTCGTGATTCTGGCACCACGGGCAGCGCAGGTTGCAGCCGTAGGAGCCGATGGAGAGCACGCGCGTGCCCGGCATGTAGCGCGCGAGCGGCTTCTTCTCGATGGGGTCGATGGCAAGGGCCGTCACGCGCGCGTAATTGTCGTCCATCACGAGGCCATCGCGCTCGCGCCTCGCCCGGCACGCGCCCACGGCGTCTTCGGGAAGCACGCAGTGGCGCGGGCACGCCTCGCAGGTGGCGGGCTCGCGCGGGCTCTCCTTCACGCGCGCGTGCTTGGGGTAGAAGGGGATGACCTCGCTCATAGGTGCCGCTCCACGGTGAAGCGCTCGATGAAGAGGCGCTCGGTCCTCGCGTCGATGCCGCCCTTGCGCGCGGCGATGCCCACCTGCTCCTCCACCGTGTCCACGCCGGCGAGATCGGGCAGGAGCACGCCGCGGCGCCCGTCCTTCGTGGAGACGATGACGCCGTAGACCTTGGGATCGAGCTCGGCGAGGAAGTCGACGGGCTCCGGCTCGCCGAGCACGTCGACGTCGAGCACGAGCTCGCGGAGCTCTTCGGGCCGCACGTGCGGGAAGCGCGGGTCGGCCGTGGCGGCGGAGATGGCGTTCGCGCAGATCTCGTGCGCGAGGTCTGCGCGCGTGGGCGCGAGCGTGCCGATGCAGCCGCGGAGCTCGCCGTGCTCCTTGAGGGAGACGAAGCACGCGCCCGGCCTCGCGAGGAGCGTCTCGAGACGCGCGCGTTCCTCGGCGTCGCCGCCGCGCTCCCCGAGGATGCCCTCGAGCACGTCTGCGGGCTCGATGCACCGATGATCGCGCACGAAGGCCGAGAGCGAGACTCGCGCGAGCGCGCAGAGCACTCCCTCGCTCGCCATGCGCTCGGCTTGGGCTTCGGCCTCGGCCTCCTCGTAGTGCGCGGCGATGCGCCGGGTGTCGTCGGCGCGCTCCTCGCTCGCGGGCCGCATGCGGCTCACCAGGTAGCCCACGCCGAACGGGCCCTCGTGCGAGAGGACCTCGGGCTCCACGCTCGTGGCGTCGAGCGCGCCCGCCATGATCTGGAACGAGCGAAGGCCGCACTCCGCAGCGCGCTCTGCAAGCTCGGGATCGCAGGTGAGAAGCCCGAGGAAATCCGCGTTGGCAAGCCACTCCTCGAGCTTCGCCTCGAACTCGGGCGCCTCGGGCGCGAAGCCGTAGGGGCCGTCCTCCGTGAGCTTGTGCGAGCAGTCGCCGCTCGCGATGTAGACCACGCGGCGTCCGAGCTCGGAGGCCACGTGCTGCACGAGCTGGCCGAGCTCGTAGTGCTCGAGCGGCGAGAGTGCGGAGAGGCCGATGCGCACGACCTTCGGGAAGTGCCCGTGGGCGGCCTCCTTCCAGGCGCCCTGGAGGAAGTGGAGCGGCACGAGCGTGCCGTGGTCGAGATCGGTCACCTGGCGCCCCTCGAAGCCCGCGGCGAGGCCCTGCGCCTCGGCGGCGTTCGCAAGCGCCTTCGCGAACTCCTGGTCGTAGGACGCCTTGTAGACCGGCCGCGGGCACCCGAACTGCGAGAACGTGCCCGTGGCGCCCTTGCCGCTCGAAATCTGCAGATAGTCCCTATAGAGCGGCGCGTGCGGGCTCGAGATGACGATCGTGTCGGGCTGGAGCTCGGCCACCTCGCGCCCCACTTGGCGGTACACGGCGAGCGTGGCGGCGATCCCCTCCTCGCGCCCGCGCCCCACCCCGGGCACGGCGAGCGGCGGATGCGGAACGGTGTAGGCACACAAAACCGGCATGGCAAGCTCCCATTCCTTGACGTCGGGGCAATTCTACGACGCGCGTCCCGCAAGAATTCCCGCTTGCCCGTGGGTGCGGCACAATGGGGCTGTCCGCGGCGATGGCGCCGCACGCAGAAGAAGGAGCTCCCCATGACCCATCGCATCCTCGTTCGCGCCGACGACCTCGGCTACTCCGAGGCGGTGAACTACGGGCTCGCGAAGTCCGTGAAGGAGGGCATCGTCCGCTCGGTGGGCGTGATGCCGAACATGCCGAGCAGCGAGATGGGCCTTGAGCTCTTGCGCGGCGTGGAAGTGTGCCTCGGCCAGCACACGAACATCTGCGCGGGCTATCCGCTCTCCGATCCCGAGAGAATCCCGAGCCTCGTGCGGGAAAACGGCGAGTTCAAGCCGAGCCGCGACTACATGCGGGCCTTCCGCGAGGGCCACGAGTTCGTGGTCCTCGACGAAGCCATCCTCGAGATCGAGGCCCAGTACGAGCGCTACCTCGAGCTCGTGGGCGAGAAGCCGCACTACTTCGAGGCCCATGCGATCGCGAGCACGACCTTCGCGAAGGCGCTCGCCATCGTGGCCGAGAAGGAGGGGCTCGACCTGCTCCCGCTGCCCACGGACTTCTCCGGCCCCACGACCTTCCGCCACACGCAGCTCTACATGTCGATGGATTCGATGAAGCCCGGCTACGACCCCTACGCGAGCTTCAAGCGCGACGCGCTCAAGGACTACAGCGAGAACGCCCTCTGCATGTTCGTCATGCACCCGGGCTACCTCGACCACTACCTGCTCACGCACTCATCGCTCACGATCCCGCGCACCCAGGAGGTCGAGATGGCCTGCGACCCGGAGATCCGCGCTTGGATGGTGGAGCACGACGTGCAGGTAGTCACCTACGACGATCTTGGTTGACGCTGCGGCACTCTGATGCACCCGATCTGCGCGCGATTTTGGGGGCTCACGTAGCGAAGTACGCTACCCTCTAAAGCTTGTTTTGGGAGGGATGCTTGCGCTAGTTAAACCTGCAGGTCATTGCATTCGCAACAACCCACTGGGTTGTTGCGCCCCCAAAATCCCCCGCATCTCGGGCACCCCAGAGCGCCTCTCGCTTTCGTTTGTCGGATTCCCTGGCTCTTCGATCGATGGGGTATGGACTTACGGGGGCGGGGACTATGTGCTCCCACGACCCCGGGACGTTACGCCTTGAGCAGCACCTTGTCGTCGGCGAGGGTGGTGCCGGCGGTGGTGCGGAAGAGCTCGAGCAGGTCGCCCACCTGCATGTGTGCGCGTTCCTCGCCCGAGACGTCGGCCACGATGCGACCCTCGTGCATGACGATCGTGCGGGTGCCGTGGGTGAGGGCGTCTTCGAGGTCGTGCGTGATCATGAGGGTGGCGATGTCGGGAGAGGTGGCCACGCGATCGGTGAGCTCGAGCACGCGCTCGGTGGCGTGGGGATCGAGCGCCGCGGTGTGCTCGTCGAGGAGCAGCAGGTAGGGGTGCCCGATCGTCGCCATGAGGAGGGTGACCGCCTGGCGCTGGCCGCCGGAGAGGCTGCCGACCTTCACGTCCATGCGATCCTCGAGCCCGAAGCCGAGCGTCGCGAGCGCCTCGGCGATGAAGGCGCGCTTCTCCTTGCGCATGGCCATCTTGAGGGCGCTGCCGCGCTTCGAGCGCCCGTAGGCGAGCGAGACGTTCTCGGCCACGGTGAGGTTGGGCGCGGTGCCCTTGAGCGGATCCTGGAAGACGCGCGAGACCTTCCGCGCGCGCTTGTAGTCGGGCAGGAAGGTGACGTTCTCGCCGCCGATGCGGATGAGCCCGGCGTCGGGGATCACGCTTCCCGCGATGGCGTTGAAGAGCGTCGTCTTGCCGGCGCCGTTCGAGCCCACGATGCAGGCGTACTCGCCGGCTCGCATCGCGAGGTCCACGCCGTCGAGCGCCACGTGGGCGAGCGACCCTTCGGGGTTGAACGTCTTGCGAAGGCCGCGCACCTCGAGGAGCGGACGACCGGCGCTGGGAGTGGTCTCGGGCATGGCTAGTCCTCCTCGCCCGTGGCGCCCGCGAGGGCGGCGGCGTCCTCCGCGAGGAGCCGCTCCATGGCGCTCCGCGCGTCACGCCGGAGCTTGCGATCTTTGAACGTCTGGCGCACCGCCGGCACGGCCATGAAGGCGGCGACGATGATGGCCGAGACGAGCTTGAGCGCGTTCGCGTCGAGGAGGTTCAGCGCGAGCGCGAGCTGGATGATGAGGCGATAGACCACCGAGCCGGCCACGGCGCAGCAGAGGCCCCACGTGACGGACCTCCATCCGCCGAAGACCTCGCCGATGATCACGCTCGCGAGGCCGACGATCACCATGCCGGTTCCGCTGCCGAGGTCGGCGAAGCCCTGGTACTGGGCGAGGATGGCGCCGGTGAGGCCGGTGAGGGCGTTGCCGAGCGCGAGGCCGGCCACCTTCATGGCGTTCGTGTTGATGGAGCTCGCGCGGCTCATCTCCTCGTTGTCGCCGGCGGCGCGCATGGCGAGGCCGGTTTCGGTGTGGAGGAAGGCCGCGTTGATGGCCACGGCGAGGGCCACGATGGCGATGATGAAGGCCATCTTCACGCCGTCCACGGAAAGCAGCCCCGCGTCGCCGCCGAGCGCCTGGTAGAGCGGGTCGTAGCAGCGCACGGCGTTCAGGAGGCTCACGTTGGGCGCGCCCATCACGTAGATGTTCACCGAATAGAGCCCTGTCATCGTGACGATGCCCGCGAGCAGGGGATTGATCTTCGCCTTCGTGATGAGGAGGCCGGTCACGCAGCCCGCGGCGGCGCCGGCGGCAATGCCGGCGATAAGGCCGAGATAGGGCTGTCCCGCCATCGTGAGCACGCCGGAGCAGGCCATACCGAAGCCGAAGGAGCCGTCGACCGTGAGGTCGGCGAGGTCCAGCACGCGGAAGGTGATGTAGACGCCCATGGCGAGCAGCGAATACTCGAAGCCGAGCATGATGGCGTCGAAGAATATCTGGGGAGTCATAGCCTGCCTCTTGATCGTGTGCGTCCAGGGCACGGGGGAGGGGGCGAAGCGCCGCGAACGCGCCTCGCCCCCTCCGGAAAAGCCGAGCTAGTCGATCACGCGCACCTGGTGACCGTCGAACTCCTCGGGGATGGTGACGCCGAGCGCCTCGGCCGTGGCCTTGTTCACGGCGTAGTCGTCGGAGCCGAGCACGAGGATGGGGATGTCGGCGACGGGGGTGCCGTTGATGGCCTCGATCGCGAGCTTCGCGCTCTCGATGCCGAGGTTCGTGTTGGAGACGGAGACGCTCTCGAGGCAGCCGTCCTCGGTCATGACGGGGTCGGTGCCGAGCACGGGCACGTTCTGCTTGAGGGCGGCCTCGGTGAGCTGGGTCATCGCGGCCTGGACGACGCTGTCCACGGGCACGTAGATCACGCCGACCTCGCTCGCGAGCTGGGTACCGGTCTGCTGGACCTCGGAGCTGTTCGTGACGGTGCGCTCGGTGACGGTGATGCCCTGGCCCTCGAGGTAGGTCTTGGCGGCCTCGGCGGTCACGACGGCGTTCGTCTCGCCGGTGCAATAGAAGATGCCGACGCCCTTGGAGAAGTCATCGGGCACGAGCGACTGGCCGAACTTGAAGATGCTCTCGACGTCGGAGACGTTCGAGGTGCCCGTCATGCCCTTGTCCGGCTTGTCGAGGCTCGAGGTGATGCCGGCCTTGATGGGGTCGGTCACGCTCATGAACACCATCGGGGTGGTGATGCCGGCGTTCGCGCAGGCCTGGGAGGCCGGCGTGGCGATCGGGACGATCACGTCGTAATCATTGTCCTTGAGCGACGCGGCGATCTGGTTCAGCGTGGCGCTGTCGCCCTGCGCGTTCTCGACGTCGTAGGTCACGTTGGTGTAACCGGCGTCGGCCATGCCCTGCTTGAAGCCGTCCATCATGGTGGTGAAGGCGCCGTTCTCGACGATCTCGACGAAGCAGACCTTCACTTCCCTGCTCTTGTCGTCGGTCGAGGCCTCGGTCTCGGTGCCGGCGGTGTCGGTGGAGCCGTCGGTCGCGCTCTGGTTGCAACCGGCGAGCGCGAAGACGCCCACGAGGGCGACGAGCATGAGGAATACGCCGAGGAACCGCTTCTTCTTGGTGATGGTCATTGACCTCTCCTCTCTTTGGGGGAGGGCCAATAAAAAACGCCCGTCCCCGGTCTGCTTGGACTCAAGGACAAGCGCGAATACGCCTGCGGTGCCACCTTGATTAGCCGCCCCGAAGGGCCGCTCCCTCTGCGGACGCGATCACGTCCCGCCCTGTGACGT